>QJZS01000177.1 GCA_003247345.1 Spirochaetales bacterium | reverse complement strand
AAGAATCGGGTTTCTATACAAAAGATGATTTAGTTCAACTTGTATCTTATGCTTGCAAACATCAAATAACTGTCGTACCTGAAATTGATATGCCTGGTCATTTTTTAGCAGCACTTAGTGCATATCCAAAACTTAGTTGCACAGGAGGCCCTTTTTCTCCTGCAAAAGGGGAAGGGATTTTTGCAGATATCCTTTGTGTGGGGAAATCAGAATCTTTATCCTTTGCCAAGCTTGTGATCGATCAAATTTGTGAGATATTTCCATCTCCTATCATACATCTGGGAGGGGATGAGATACCCTTGCAACGGTGGGGCAACTGTCCAGATTGCCAAATGCTTAAGCAAGATTTAGGGTTGATAGAGGATAAAGAATTACTGAGATGGTTTTATAATAAGCTAGCTCAATTTGCACATAATAAAGAGAGAAGATTATTGTTGTGGAGTGATTATATTGATATCTCGTACGATCCATCAATCATCACGCAAGTTTGGAATCCATTAATAAAACAACAAAATCAAGGTGACCTTCAAACTCATCAATATATACGTAGTGATTATTTTTACACATATCTCGATATGGAACATAAACTAGTGTCTTTGTCTAAAGTGTATAACTATGGGAAATTGCTACAACAGAGGGATGCGCAACTAATAGGTTCTGAATTAATGTTATGGACAGAGTATCTAGACACTCAAGAAAAAAGAACTCAACATATTTTTCCTAGGCTCTTTGCTGGAGCAGAGGCTTTTTGGACATCCATATCTCAACAAAATTATAAGAGAGCCAAAAAGATATTGGAAAACAATATCCAAAATTTTATTGGAATTGATGCATCTATAACGGCTGTCGAAGATTGGGATCCACCGAAGCTTGTTCAAATGAAAGAAATAAGGAAGCGAAGAAAAAAGATAACACTCAATAGTAAAAAAGCTGGTATCGTTTTGTAATCGTTCTTTAAGTACACACAAGATGCGGAGACTTTTGTTCAGGAAGTTCTTTTACTGCACTCTGCAATTATCAGAGGAATATTGTGTGTTTTTAATAGGGTTTTAGAAACATTCTGTATTTTATTTCTTTAGTTTTTTAAAACATATCAATCTCCTGATTGCCAATACAATGTTCGGCTTCTATACTGAACTCAATTAAAACTATGCTTAAGGAGGATGCTCATGGAACTGATTATCATAGAGCTATTCTCCTTTGCCGTGGCTGTTGCTGTTTTGATTGGTTCCCGAACCAAAAGCCAATCTAAATTACCCCTATTTCAACAAGATATTCCTTTTGTCTCCTCTGTCTATTTAGGGTATCTTTCCTTGGCTATTATCAACCACTTTCATATGCTTGGCTTTATCCAATATCCAGCTTTATTGGCACGGATAGTTTTTGTAATCCACATCGTTTCACTTCCTGTTTACATATGCTCTTGGATGTGTCGAGTTGAGAAAGCTATACTTCCCAAATCATACTCAACAATTATTGTGAACATCCAATACGGAGTTTTGCTCTTATTCTCTATCATCGAGATAGGGGATTTGTTCATCGGCAAGCTTTTTGTATTTAATGCTAATTCAGTAATCCTCAGCGGTGGGTATGGCATGCGGGCCATGATGATTCTTAGTACTCTCTATGTGCTTATTAATTTGATAATCGTTCTCATCCGGTGGCAGCAAATCGGTCTGGATTTTAGGCTAATTTCACTGATTTCTCCGATTTTTTTACTTATATCTTTGGGTGTATTTCAAGCATTCAGGCAACCCTATCTTTTGTCACTTACCAGTACATTTATGCTATTGATGATTACCCTCGCATGGCAACGTAGGGAACTGATGTTGGATTTATTGACCAAGATTCCCAATAACCAAGCATTTCTCGAAACTCTGAATCGAATGGTGCATAATGGGCAGGATGCAACTATTCTCATGGTTGATATTGAAAACTTCCGACTGATAAACCAAAGATATACCGAAGAATTTGGCGATAAAGTTCTTCAGAAATTTGCTACGTTCCTAGTGACAAACTTTCCTCAAGCGAAAGTCTATCGAGTCGTAGGGAACCGATTTGCGTTGCTTTTCCCCAAACTTACTCATAATGCCATCGTAAGAATTATAGTTTCCATCCGAGCAAGAACCACAGGTGTATGTGATGTTGAGGATGTACCGATTTCGTTCCATACCAACATCGCTATTGTTGAAATCCCATTGGCAAAGAATACTGTTGATGAAATTGTTGAATCACTGAGTTTTACATTGGGGGAGATTAAAGAGAAAAGACGACAGTCAGTAATCATCTTTAATCAGAAACTTGTTGATGTCCGCCAAAGAAGGTTGGATATTATTTCCGTGCTCAAACGGGCTGTTGTCGATCATCAAATGGTGCAATTATATTTACAGCCTGTAGTCGATATCGAGCATAATTGCCCTATTTCTGCTGAGGCTCTCATGCGTATTCAAGACGAAAACTTAGGGGCCATCTCTCCAGGTGAATTTATTCCGCTTGCAGAACAAGTTGGATTGATTTCTTCGTTTACGGAAATTATGTTGGAGAAAGTATGTGATTTCATTGCACAGAACCAAGAATTGGTGAATAAACTTTCACATATATCAATCAACATCTCAGCTGAAGATATATCAAATCATGATGCTGCAATCAAGCTTTTGAATATCTTGAATCGAAGTGGTGTGAATCCTAGGAAAATTGGATTTGAGCTCACAGAATCAATGTTATTGGAAGCAAGCACTTCTGTAACTAAATCGTGGAAAATATTCCAAAATTTGGGTATTCTGTTCCTTTTGGATGATTTTGGCAGTGGATATGCCAATCTGGAGACCCTGGCAAACCTTCCGTTCCAGATTGTGAAGATTGACCGAAGTGTTGTTTCGAATGCAAAGAATTCTTATGAGATTCTTTCTTTGATTACAGGGATGTTACACCAGTTGGGAAAACAGATGATAGCCGAAGGTGTAGAGACTGAGGAGCAGCTTTCTATAGTGAAATCCGTCAACATTCAAAATGTACAAGGCTTCTATTATTCAAAACCATTGGGCTTTGAGGAATTCGTCGTTTGGTTACAAGAACACCAATGTCTATAATAAGATTTTTTATTTTTTCACTTTTTAATAAAATGTCTGGAAAATTATCTGAAGCCCATTTCTACAGCCTTGACAGACAAAGGCCAATATCAATATCGTAAATAGAACAATCATCCGTATGGATGGATTGAACCAATAGTTCTTCAGGGTCAGGTGCAATTCCTTACCGGCGGTAGGCAGCCATGCTGCAAGCCCGCGAGCCCCTTGGGTTGATTCGGTCAAATTCCGAAGCCGACAGTTAAAGTCTGGATGGAAGAAGAATCGGGTATTATCTCGGTGCAGGTATATCTATCTGCCCGACAATATTCTTTTCAGCCATGTGTAAACATTACCCTTGAAAGAACCGTTTCAAGGAGTGTTCGTGTGGAAAACGACGTACATTACATGAATCGGGCTCTTGAATTAGCGGAGTTTGGAAGGGGGCATACCTCTCCGAATCCACTGGTCGGAGCAGTATTAGTAAAGGATGGCCGCATCATTGGAGAGGGGTATCATCAAAAGTATGGAGAGGCTCATGCGGAAATCAATGCGCTCAATAGTGCAGGATCAGAAGCAGAGGGCAGTACCCTCTATGTGACACTGGAACCTTGTTCCCACCATGGTAAAACACCACCCTGTTGCTTGGCTGTCGCAAAGGCGAAGGTAAAAAAAGTCGTATGTGCACTCAAAGACCCCAATCCATTAGTCAATGGACGAGGCTTGGCATACCTAAAAAGCTTGGGGATTCAAACCTCCTGCGGCCTTCTGGAAACAGAAGCAGAGAAACAAAATGAAATTTTCTTGCATTATATTCAGGAAAAGACCCCGTTTGTTACCTTGAAATCGGCAATGAGCTTTGATGGGAAGATTGCGACCAAGACAGGAGAAAGTCAGTGGATTACCTGTGAGGAATCTCGACGGTACTCCCATCACCTGAGAAGTACGCACTCTGCAATCATGGTTGGAGTGGGTACGGTACTAGCTGATGACCCTTTGTTGACTACCCGTTCTGATAAAGAGGGAAAGAATCCTATTCGGATTGTCATGGATTCAAGTGGAAGAACTCCTCTATCTGCCAGGTTGTTCCAAACGATTGATCAGGCCGATCTCATTCTTATCTGTTCGGATGTTCTTTCGACAGAGAAAGAAAAATCGTATCTCGCAGCAGGTGCCAAGGTAATCCGAATTGCGCAA
Source organism: Spirochaetales bacterium (assembly GCA_003247345.1). Lineage (GTDB taxonomy): Bacteria > Spirochaetota > Spirochaetia > Sphaerochaetales > Sphaerochaetaceae > Sphaerochaeta. The sequence goes on along the minus strand of QJZS01000177.1, from coordinate 7,846 downwards.
GCAGAGCTGGCACAGCGAATCAAGGCAACACTCAAGGAATTGGGGAAATTGGGTATCGATTCAGTTCTCGTAGAAGGCGGGGGTATCCTTGCGGATTCCTTTGTCCGTTCAAATTCCGTGCAGAAATATCATCTCTTTATGGCTCCTCTAATCATCGGAGGAAGGGACGCTCTTACCACTGTGGAAGGTGAAGGCTTTGAACAGTTGGAAAATGTATTACGTTTTGATATCGCCAATGTGGAGAAACTAGGAACAGATCTGCATATTGAAGCCTATCCCAAAAGGAGGCCTCAATGTTCACAGGTTTGATCGAGGAAATTGGAAGTATTAAGAGTCTATCGGGTAAAGCGCTTACGATTTCCTGTACCGAAATCCAAACAGATTTATCCTTGGGAGACAGTGTCTCTGTAAACGGTGTCTGCCTGACTATTGTGCGATGGACAAAAGGCGAAATCGAAGCAGAAGTGATGCCTGTTACCCTGCAAACCACCAATCTGGGGGCTTTGAAACCTAAAGATACCGTCAACCTAGAACGAGCTCTGAGAATGGGCGACAGAATAGGGGGACATCTTGTTTCGGGCCATATTGATGGGACGGCCAAGATTGTGATGAAGAAGAAAGAATCGGATGCTTTGTTGGTTACGATAGAGATTCCAAAGAGTATGAAATCGTACGTTATTAAAAAAGGCTCCATTGCAATTGACGGAATCAGCCTCACCATTGCCTTTCTTGACGATGATAAAGTGACCGTTTCCTTGGTGGGGCATACAAAAGAGCATACTAGCTTGGCCTCTAAGAATATTGGACAGCTGGTAAATGTTGAGTATGACCAGATTGGAAAGTACGTACATCGCATGGTGGACATAAGCGAAAAACCACAAGAAAAAATGAGCCTGTCATTTCTAAATGAACACGGGTTTGCCCTCTAAGGGCGTAGGAGAAAAGAAATGGAATTTTCAACAATAGAAGAAGCTTTGAATGCCATCCATAACGGCAAAATGGTAGTGGTTGTGGATGATCAAAATAGAGAACACGAAGGGGATTTAATTGCTTCGGCAGAGTTGTCAGATGCCGATACGATTAACTTTATGGTTACCTATGGAAAGGGTTTGGTTTGCGTGCCATTGGCTGCCTCCATAACAGACAGGTTGCATCTCAGTCCCATGACCACCCGCAATAGAGATAGAATGGGAACAGCTTTCACGTTGTCAGTCGACCATAATGATACCTCGACCGGCATCAGTGCTGCAGATAGAGCGTTGACCATCAACAAACTTGCTGATCCTGCTGCTACTGCTGAAGACTTCAGATCTCCCGGTCACGTGTTCCCCCTTATAGCAAACGAAGGCGGGGTGCTAGCCCGTCCAGGGCATACTGAAGCTGCCGTTGATTTGGCTCGATTAGCCGGGCTGACTCCTGCTGCTGTGATTTGTGAAATTCTCAAGGATGATGGAACGATGGCAAGAACCAATGATTTGAAGGTTTTTGCAAAGCAACATTCACTTCCGATCATTACCATTGAACAACTGATTGAATGGAGAAAAATAGGCAAGGAATACGTGCTCAGAGATTCGGAAGTTACATTGCCTACGGAGTATGGGACATTCAAGGCCTACACGTATTATCAATTTCCTTCAGGAAACCACCATATGGCTTTGGTTATGGGAGATGTCCAAAATCAAAACGGTCCGGTACTGGTAAGAATGCACTCGGAGTGTCTTACCGGGGATGTGTTTCATTCTAATCGCTGTGATTGTGGCCAACAATTGAATGAATCACTGCGCATGATTGGAAAAGAGAAAGCAGGGGTTTTACTGTATTTACGGCAAGAAGGCCGAGGCATTGGCCTTCCCAACAAAATGAGAGCCTACCATTTGCAAGAACAAGGCCAAGATACCGTGGATGCAAATGTATCTTTGGGATTTGCCCCAGATTTGCGTAGCTACAAGGAAGCTGCAGACATGCTCAAAGACCTTGGGGTTTTTAAAGTGAGACTGTTAACGAATAACCCGCAGAAAATGCAAGAACTTGAGACAAGTGGGATTGCAATCGCCGAACGGGTTCCTGTGATTATTCCGGCCAATAAGACAAATGAAAAATATTTACATACAAAAGCAGAACGCATGGGACATCTGCTGTAAGAGGAGAATTAGTACATGAACGAACAGAAGTTATTTTCAGGAAAATTAGTAGCTGAAGGGAAACGATTCGGCCTTGTTGCCGCACGTTTCAATGAATTTATCACCTCCCGCCTGATCGATGGGGCTAAAGATGCTTTGGTCCGCCATGGGGTAGAGGAATCTGATATCGATTTGGCGTGGTGCCCGGGAGCCTTTGAAATTCCCTTGGTCGCAAAGCGCATGTTGATGACGGAAAAGTATGATGCTGTGATTTGCTTGGGATGTGTAATCAGAGGAAGTACGCCTCATTTTGATTATGTTGCAAGTGAAGTTTCCAAGGGTATCAGCCATGTTTCCCTTGAATATGCAAAGCCTGTTATTTTCGGGGTGCTGACTACTGACTCCATTGATCAAGCTATCGAGCGAGCAGGGACAAAAGCCGGGAACAAAGGCTTTGATGCCGGGGTGTCTGCCGTTGAGATGGTCAACCTTTTGGAGCAATTCTAAGATAAAAAGAGAACGGCAGAAGGTCCTCTTTCTGCCGTTCTTTACCATTAATACTCATTAAAGATGGTTTATCATGCTGCTTTTTCAAAAGAAGCCTTTGCGTTATTTGCAATCTTGACCAAGGTAAGCATAACAGGAACTTCAACTAGGACTCCTACCACAGTTGCAACAGCCGCACCTGACTGTAATCCGAAGATGGAGATTGCTACGGCCACGGCCAATTCAAAAAAGTTTGAGGCTCCGATCAAGCCGGCAGGGGCTGCTACATTGAAAGGCAGGTGCCAAGCTTTTGCCCACAAAAATCCTATCGCGAAAATGAAAAAGGTCTGGATAACCAAAGGGATGGCAATCAAAACAATGTGAAGCGGATTTTTGATGATTATTTGACCTTGGAAAGAGAAAATGATTACCAGCGTCAACAACAGCCCTACTATGGTGATGTTTCCAAACTTTGGAATATACGTGTTTTCAAAATAATCGAGGCCACGATGTTTTGTAATCAGGACACGAGAGAACCATCCGGCACTGAGTGGAACTACCACAAAGAGGATGACGGAAAGGAATAGGGTCATCCAGGGTATGCTGATACCGCTGATCCCCAGCAATAGACCTACTATTGGAACAAACGCTACCAGGATGATCAAATCATTTGTTGCAACCTGAACAAGGGTGTATGCAGGATTCCCTTTTGTAAGCTGACTCCAGACAAACACCATGGCTGTGCAGGGAGCGGCTCCCAAGAGGACAGCTCCTGCCAGATATTGTCTGGCGATTTCTCTGGGGAGTATTTGTTTGTAAAGAACGTAGAAAAACAGTAGAGCAATCAAATACATGGAAAAAGGCTTTATCAACCAGTTTGTCACCCAAGTGACCACCAATCCTTTCGGATTTTTCCCTACTTCCTTAATACTATGGAAATCGACTTTCAGCATCATAGGGTAGATCATGAGCCAAATGAGAATAGCAACTGGTATGGATACATTTGCATATTCGAATTGAGAAAGAAACTGGGGGAATTGTGGTAAGTAAACCCCGATCAAAACTCCGGCTACCATGCAAAGCAGAACCCATATACTCAGGTATTTCTCAAAAAAACCCAATCCTTGTGTATTGGCTTCTTTTTTCATGTTATTTCTCCTTATAAATAAGTGAGCTAGTAAAAGCCTAGGTTTTATATAGATATATGTCAATATGAGAATATTTAATATTTGTTAGTTTTATATGCCCAAAGTAAGTGAAAAAATATTTTGGGTATTCTGAAAAACATGCTATATCTATCAAACGTGTGGAACAGGGGGAGAAATACTGATGGGAATACTAGAGCTTACTATACCGATGGCAACGGGAAATGGGACAATACCAATTCATCCCGTACTATTATGGGATGATCAGGATATCATTCTCGTTGATTGCGGCGGGATTGATGCATATGATGCGGTTGAACAGGAATTGCTTTCATTGGACCTCTCGATATCGGCTCTCACCGGACTTGTATTGACTCATCATGATCATGATCATATGGGTAGTGCATTCGCGATTAAAAGAGTTAATCCTGCAATCAAAATTTATGCTTCAAAGTTGGAAGCACCGTACATTACTCAAGAGGTGAAACCTTTGAGGTTGGAACAAGCTGAAGCAATGCAAGCCACTCTTCCAGAACAGCAGCAAGCTTTTGGAAAAGCGTTTGTTGCGATGTTACGAAAAGTGCAGCCGGTCGGAATCGATGAATTCCTTTCTGATGGTCAATTATTGCCTTGGTGCGGTGGATGTGAAGTCATGGTAACTTCAGGTCACACTCCTGGCCATATATCCTTATACCTCGAACATGCAGCAATCGTCATTGCAGGTGATGCCATGGCCTTGGAAGATGGGCTTCCAAGTATTGCAAATCCTCAATTCACTTTGGATCTGCAGCAAGCTGAGCAATCTCTTGAGAAATTGCTGGAATTGAAAGCTTCAGCATATTATTGCTACCATGGTGGTATATATATTCCTAAAGATATACACACCAAAAGTGGAAATAATTAGATTAAATTAAAGAATTTATACAGATATTGCCTTGTTTTGAATATGACATGTACATTTTTGTAATAATGACCATTGCATAAATATCCAGAATTCTGTATAAGGGTTCTAAAGACAAAGGAGTCCAGAGCACTATAGGTGTATTCGGACTTCTTTTTTGATTCCTAACATGCAGGGGGAAAACAGCAATGGACGAGGCAATCATCAGTTTGAAGAATGTGACCATGCGGTTTGGGGATCTGCAGGTTCTGGATTCCATCAACCTTGATATCAAACGAGGCTCCAAGACAGTCATTATCGGACCGTCAGGCGGTGGTAAAAGTACCTTATTACGTTGCATCAATTTGTTCGAGCGACCGCAGGAAGGTACTGTAACCGTAGAGGGCCATGAATTAACCAGCAAAAAGGGAAGGGAACTTTGTAACATCCGTGAAGGTATTGGGATGGTATTCCAACAGTTCAATCTGTACCCGCACATGACTGTCCTTGAGAATCTTTGCCTAGCTCCTATGAAACTCAGAAAAGAGAGTAGGAAAGTAGCAGTGGAAAGGGCTATGGATCATCTGCGTCAGGTTGGTCTGGAGGAAAAGGCCGAGTCCTATCCCGGCCAGCTTTCTGGAGGTCAGCAACAACGTGTTGCAATTGCACGTGCACTTTGCATGAACCCCCCAGTCCTTTTGTTCGACGAACCTACCAGTGCACTGGATCCTGAAATGATCAGTGAAGTACTTGATATCATGCAGAAAGTTGCAGAACAGAAAAACATCACCATGGTGGTTGTGACCCATGAGATGGGCTTTGCCCGTACCATTGCTGATCGTCTTTTGTTCTTGGATGGTGGACATATCGTTGAGGATGGAACTCCTGAGGAAGTTTTCAACAATCCTACAAACGAAAGAACCAAGCAGTTCCTTTCAAAGATTCTAAAGAGCGCATAATATCGACTTAGTCGGTATAGAAAGATATCACACGTAAGCGAGGAAGATTATGAAGCACTTCAACCGTTTCTTAGTTGCAATGTTGTTGGTAACAGTCGCATTTTCGTCTCTGTATGCTCAGGGAACTAAAGAGGCAGCAGCCTCCGATCCCCTTGCGGCCATCAAAGACAAAGGGTTTCTTAGTGTAGGATGTAAGGTGGACGTCCCATCTTTTGGATATAAGAACATCAATACTGGTGTAATCGAAGGTTTTGAGATTGACCTCTCCAAAGCTGTAGCCAAGAGAATCTTTGGCGATGAGAACGCAATCGAGCTGACTCCTGTTACTGCAAAGACCCGCGGTCCTTTGCTTGATACCGGCGAGCTTGACATGGTAGCTGCTACTTTCACCGTAACTGAGGAAAGAAAGAACAGCTGGGACTTCTCAACCATCTACTATGTTGATGCAGTTGCAGTAATGACCAAGAAAGCTGCTGGCTATACTTCTTTCACCCAGCTTGATGGAAAGACCATCGGTGTTGCACAGAGTGCTACCACCAAGAAGAGTTTGGAAGCAGGCGCTGCTGATGCTGGTATTTCTTTGAAGTTCAGCGAATTTGCCACCTATCCCGAAATCAAGGTTGCCTTGGACAGTGGAAGAATTGATGCTTTCAGTGTTGACTTTGCAATTCTCAATGGATATATGGAAGATTCCACCATGCTTTTGCCGGAACGTTTCGCAAAGCAGGATTACGGTATTGCAGTAAAGAAGGGCAACACTGCACTTCTTGATGCTGTCAATGCTACTATCGCTGACCTGCAGGCTAGCGGTGAAATGGATAAAATGCTTACCAAATGGGGTTTGAAGTAAGCATAGCTGTTGCTCTCTCTACCCTCATAGCAATGTGGGGGTAGAGATTGTTATTTTCGTACTAGGAGTAATGTGTGTTCAAACTTTGGATGTGGGAGAGATTGTTCTCCGATTTTTCTGTCTTCTTGCTGGGGTTCGGCAAAACCTTATTGGTTTCTGCCATTGCACTGGCGCTTACCCTTCTCATAAGTTTGGCTGGTGGCTTGATACGTTGTTCTACTTCCAAGGTTGGAAAACAGATTATTCGTGGTTATATGAGTTTGTTTCAGAACACCCCTTTGGTAGTACAGATATTCTTCTTTTACTATGTACTGCCTAGGTTGGGGGTTGTCCTTTCTCCCTTTGCTGTGGGTTGCATAGGGTTGGCCCTTTATACAGGATCCTTCGGGAGTGCTGTTGTCGAATCCTCGATCCTTGCAATTCCCAAAGAACAAACCGAGGCTTCAATGAGCCAAGGCTTCAATTATCTGGAAACCATGCGTCATGTCGTCATTCCGCAAGCGATGAAGATTGCTCTTCCGGCAATGACAAACCAAGCGGTAAATCTGATCAAGAATTCGTCTGTACTCGCGATGATAGCTGGCGGGGATCTTATGTATAATTCCGATTCCTGGGCCAGTGGGTCTGCCGTCTATGGACCTACCTTTTTAATTACCGGTCTTTTATACCTTTCTATTTGTTTGCCACTGAGCAGACTGGTTAAGAGACTGGAAGGGAAAGTGAGGTAACCTATGTTTGATTTCTTTTCCCCCTATACATTTTCTGAGGTTCTCATTTTCTTGCTGAAAGGGCTTGGGATGACGTTGTTCATAGCAATCATATCCATCTTGCTTAGTTTCCTCTTTGGCTCGATCCTTGGCATAGCAAGATTTTCTGGCAAGCGGATTACCGGACGTCTGGCTGCCATTTATGTTGATACGGTGAGAAACATCCCTTTGTTGTTGTTTATTCTGAGTTTCCGCTTATTGATGCCTTCAACCATCCTTGGTTTCAGGCTCCATAATAAGGCGGTGTTCTCCGGAATAGCTGCGATGACGATATTTACCAGTGCCATGGTAGCTGAGATACTCCGTGGAGGTCTGAACGGCATTCATAAAGGCCAGTGGGAAGCTGCATCCAGCCAAGGGTTTACTCCGTTCCAGACAATGCGCTACATCATCTTGCCTCAGGCTTTACGTAAAATCTTCGTACCGATGCTCGGCCAGTTTGTTACGTGTTTGAAGGATACCTCCTTCCTGCAGGTAGTAGGAATTTCCGAACTCATGATGAATGCAACCATCATTATGGGTAAGTTCAAATTCTCATACCAAGTAATCATTTTATACGTTGTGGTAGCTCTGTTGTATTACTTTGCCAATCTCTGAGTTCTCTCAATTGCCAAGAAGATAAAGTTCTAACATAGAATA
>QJZS01000200.1 GCA_003247345.1 Spirochaetales bacterium | reverse complement strand
TTACATCTTCCATGGCAACGACGGAACTTCGATGCCCTGGAACGACACTGCCCAGCTTGATTATTTGAACCCAGTGACCCGAGAGGCTGTTTATCAACAGATAAAGCATGTTGCTAGCAACTTCCCCATCATTCGTTTTGATGCCGCAATGACGTTGGCTAAGAAACATATACAAAGGCTCTGGTATCCAAAACCAGGACATGGTGGAGACATTGCAGGAAGAGCGCAATATGGCTTGGACGATGCTACTTTCAACGACCGGATTCCCAAGGAGTTCTGGAGAGAAGTGGTAGATAGGCTGAATGAAGAACTTCCGGATACTCTGTTACTTGCAGAAGCCTTCTGGATGATGGAAAGCTACTTTGTACGTACACTTGGAATGCATCGGGTATATAACAGTGCTTTCATGAATATGCTCAAGAACCAAGAAAACCAAAAATACCGAGAGACTATCAAGAATACCTTGGTTTTCGATCCTGAAATCCTCAAGCGCTTTGTCAATTTCATGAACAACCCCGATGAAGAGACTGCCATTACCCAGTTTGGGGATGGAGATAAATACTTCGGGGTATGCACCCTGCTTGCAACCATGCCGGGGCTTCCTATGTTCGGACATGGGCAGATCGAGGGATACCGAGAAAAGTACGGTATGGAATATCGTCGTGCCTATTGGGATGAAAAGCCCAATCAATATCTCATTGACCAACATGCAAGAAGAATTTTCCCTCTGTTGGAAAAACGCTATCTGTTCAGCGGAGTAGATTATTTCCAACTATTTGATTTGTATCATGACGGGATGGTGCAACAATCGGCATTCTGTTATGTGAATGGTACCGAACACGAACGGGTACTGGTTCTGTACAACAACCAGTACGAGGCCGTAGATGGGTGGATTAAGAATACTGTGCCAAAACTCAAAAAAGTGAAGGATGATAAATTCACTGAGACTTCCAATTTAGCAGAATCGTTGAATCTGACAGTAGGCGGTAGGAGATATGTCCTCACAGATTGCTTTAGTGATGGGCTTACCTACATGCGCCCCTCCTTGAAAATCTTTGATGAAGGATTCTATTTAAATCTGCAAGGATTTGAAACCAAAGTATATCTCAATATCCGTGAAGTAGAGGATTCTGATGGGGTGTACTCCACTCTGTATGAAAGAGTCGGTGATCAAGGAATTGCAAATTTTGACCAGGAAATACTTGCTTTACGGCTTAAGCCAATCTACAAAGCAATGGAACACTTCCTTTCTCCTGGTTTCTACAAGCAAATCAGACTCATGAGAACTGGGAATGCAAACAGCAAGACAGAGCGCAAACTTATCCTGCTTCTAGCTGAAGCGTATACCTATCTCTCTGCAACCATAGAGAATTTACATCCTGAGGCAAAAAAATCATTACCCTCAATCCCTAGAGAAATTCAGCCTGTTGCTATGCTAGAGGAAGTGCAAAGGATGAGTTCAATATTCAAGAAAGAAGATAGTCGACTCCTAAGGCAAGGAGGGAGCATCCTAGACGAGATGGATGCCGTAATTGCTGCATCACTTTTCCTCAAACCCTTCTTGGATGATGATGCTACCATCAGTGAAGCAATGGTCGCAAGTGACAAACTTCTGCTTTTCCGCTTCTTCTCTGAACAACTTTCGGAAGCAGGGTTCGAAAATGATTTGGCTCGAAAAGCCTGCCATAGTGCTGCAATATTGGCAAGTAGTGCGAACATGATCGAGGACAGTATCGAAGATCCCAAACAGATTCTTTCGATTTTGCTTAGCGATCCAAAGCTTCGTGCCTATGCTCAAGTTAACGAGTACCAAGGAGTAACTTGGTACAACAAGGAGGCAATGCAAGAGATCATCTTCCTATCTGCCCTTTCCCTTGCGATCAAGAAAGGAATGACTAACGTACAGTCGTACGTAAAAGTGCTTATGGAAGCAGAGATGCAGGCACTCTACAAGCTTGACCGACTGCTGGGGTAACTTAGCTCTGTTTGATTGACTTGCCAGGGTTGATAAGATACTCTTGGATACTATGAAGACGTGGATTAGCTATCTTGCTGCAACCGCTCTTGCGCTGGCTGCAACCCTGTTGTTTGGGGACTCAACTGGCTTTGCCCAGTTGATGTACACCATCTCCGCCCTTTTTGTTCAATTGGGTGGGTTCGTACTTATTCCTTTGGTATTCTTTGGATTTTCTTCAGGTATAGCTTCCCTGAGAAAAGACAGCAAAGGCTTCATATTTGCACGGACCACCATACTCTGGAGTATATTTACCACATTGGTGCTTTCCCTATGTGGTGCTTTTATATTTCGAGTGCTGCCATCCTACTTTCCTGCAAGCAGTAGTGCAGGTACGGATGCATCTTCTCTTTCTGCCCTAGCTCCCCAATCTCTGTCTACACTGTTCAACTCACTTTTACCAATCAACCCCTTTTATACCTTGGTAAATGCAGAAAGCTTTTTACTTCCCATTATCATCATTGCATTGGTATTCGGATATTTTCTGAAACCTAACGTAGAAGTTATTAGACCAGCGTACGTTACAATGAATTCCCTGAGTGAGACGATGTTCCGTCTTACAAGAGCTTTCGGTACAGCAGGCCATCTGTTTGTTTTCTTCGCTGCATCCTATTGGTTCAGTCATCTCCAGCAAGAAGGAACCATCTTCGTCGCAGGGAAATTCCTCATTATGCTGTTGGTATCAACGTTCACAGTACTTCTGGTACTACTTCCTTTGATGTTTGGACTCGCAACCCGCTTCAGAGCAAATCCGTATGTGGTTTTATATCGAATGATTGCCCCAGCAAGCGCAGCATTGTTTACCGGCAGTATTTTCTTCTCCAGCCCAATCAGCATACCCCTTTCAAGACATAACCTAGGATGCCAGAAACGAGTAAGTGCAACAGCGATCCCGCTATACACCTTAATTGGAAGAGGCGGTTCTGCTATGATTGCTACCCTGAGTATCCTGAGTTTGATTTATGCATCCGCACAGACCATGCCCACCGATCAGGTAATCCTAGTGGTAGCACTTACCAGTGCCCTGTTCTCCTTTGCAAGTCCTCTCTATCTGGGGTATGAAGTGTTCTTCATTGCCATAATTGTCCTGCAATTTTTGAAAATAGATCTCTACGGAGCTCAGATGACCCTTGTTGCCATGATGCCGATACTCAACGGGTTGGGAATTCTCATTGATTCTTATATCGCTGCCTTCGGAGCGACATACACATGCCAACGGATGGGTGTATTGCTTGAAAGTGCATACAAAGACATACTATAAACCATTATGGGAAAAAACATTCGCTTCATCCTCTTAGGAATCCAAGCTTTCATAACCTTATTACTCACTTTCGCAATTTTTCATGCGACTTGGATTACTGTGCAATTAGGCACCTGGGAGACAGCGCAATCACACCTACTGCCTTCACTAATCAATCTCTGGTTTGCTTTGGTGGCAGCGTTGCTACTCTGTTTCCTCTACCGTGCAAATGTAGGGGCAGAGGCCAGGGTTCTACCTCTCTTATTCCTAATGATCAGCTTGAGTAATATTAAAATTCTTCCTTTGTATCAGGCTATTACCCATACATTTATTCTCAGTGCAAGTGTAATTTCCATCGCATATCATTTTGCCTTACTGTTCTCTTCTTTCCTCTTTCTTGCATCAGGCTTGTTCCAACAAACAATAACTCCAATCAAACTCGGCCAATACTCATTCTTTGGGGCTGCAAGTGCCCTTTTACTCTCAATTCTTGTTCCTGTGTCGATAAACAATCCTGCTTTCCTTTGGGAGGCAGGAATTACCAACAGGCTCTTTTTGGGTGTGTGTATTTTGGTCAATGCTTTGGCCGTATTTGCATTTGTGATCGTAATGTTTGACAAGAATCTCTCTAGGCAAAGCTTCTCTCGATGTCTTGCCTTCATTCTTATGATCATAGGAAATGCCATGGTAGCCATCAGCCAAGGAGCGATTATCAACACCATAGGGCTCATATTCTATGTAGCAGGAGTCACCACCTTGATTCTGGTTACCAGGACATACCATATCTGGGCATAGCGCCTAGACAAACAAAGGTTTCATCCCCTCTGCTTTTATCATAGCTTCCATTTCTTCATCGGAAGGTTTCACGATTTTCTTTTGTGCAGCTTTCAAAACATCGGGAAGAATACCGATATCTCCGGTACTATTGAGGTATACCTGTTCATTGGAGAGAACCCAGTGTACAGCTTTCTCAATTACAGAAGCGTTTACCAAGGGGTCATACCACGTTGCATAGATTTTTTCCTTGTCCCCAAGTTCTCCCCTGGCAAGGGATTTGATTGTTTGCACCGCAACATTTCTTTCTTTGCAGACAGCAAGTAATTGCTCAACATCTGCTTTATAGATGGGATTTTGCATCATCAAGTAGTTGTAAGGGAAAAGCACGGAATTAAAATCATACACCTCTAGACTGTTGAGATGCGCTCTCGGAGCTCCAACCCCATGGCCTGTAACTCCAATGAATCTCACGAGACCTTGCTCTTTTGCCTCAAGCGCAGCTTCAAGGACTCCGCCTTCGCCCATGGCAATTTCCCATTCATCTCTTTCATGGAGCCCATGCAATTGCCAAAGATCCAAATGGTCTGTTTGCAATCGGGTGAGACTCTCTTTCAATTCCTCCAAAGCTTCTTTCTTCGTTCTCTTATTAGTCTTGGAGGCAAGAAAGAACTTGGATCGATATTCTTTCATCCAAGGACCAATCCGTAGCTCGGCATCCCCGTAACTGCGGGCAGTGTCGATATGATTGATCCCGTTGTCCAAAAGAAGACCGAGGGTTTGATCTGCTTCCTTCTGACTTACAGTCCAGAAAGCAGCAGCACCAAAGAGCACCCTGCTGGAGGTATGCCCTGTCCGACCGAATGTCATGTATTCCATGCTTTCCTCCTCTTTAAGCAAAACAGGGCCTAAAATTAGGCCCTGTTTTCATACTACCACACTTTTATTATTTTATGGTAATAACACTTGGATCATAATCGGCAGGAGCCTCGAAATCGAGCAAGTTCATGCAGGTTGCTGCAATACTGCTGATTCCAAGTCCACTCTTGAGTTCTGTCTCATATTCTCCTTGGTAGTTGCTGTCACAGATGATACAAGGAACAGGATTGAGGGAATGGCTTGTCTTGGCTTTAGGATCACCATTTTCCTTATATTTTACGCTGCCATCCTTTCCATGCTCATACATGTCATCGGCATTTCCATGGTCTGCAGTAATGACCATGACACCACCTGCTGCCATGATAACTTTATGCAGTCTTCCAATCTGGAGGTCGAGACCTTCCATGGAGCAAACAACAGCCTCATAGTTTCCGGTATGGCCAACCATATCACCATTGGGGAAATTCAGCTTGATAAAATCCCATTTGCCGCTTTCCACTTCCTCAATGACACGATCGGCAATTTCAGCACATTTCATCCAAGGTCTTTGTTCGAAAGGAACGATATCACTGGGAATCTCAACATATTCTTCAAGGGATGGGTCAAACTTACCGCTCTTGTTTCCATTGAAGAAGTAGGTTACATGGCCAAATTTCTGCGTCTCACTGGTGGAGAATTGCGTCACCTTGGAAGCACAAAGGTACTCAGCGAGAGTTCTATCGATAGCAGGAGGAGTTACCAGATACTGAGCGGGTACATGTAAATCACCGTCATATTCCATCATACCTGCGTATTCCACCTTTGGGCGACGCTTTCTGTCAAACTCAGTCAGTTCCTCGGCTTCAAAAGCCTTGGTGATTTCCAAAGCACGGTCTCCGCGGAAGTTGAACAAGATTACGCTATCCCCATCCTCAATGGTTCCAACCGGCTTACCATCCTTGGCAATTACGAACGGAGGAAGGTCCTGGTCAATGGCACCTGTTTCCTGACGAAGGGTCTCAATGGCTACGTGAGCATTGTCGAATAAACGGCCCTCACCTAAAACATGGGTTTCCCAACCTTTTTTGACCATATTCCAGTTGGCATTGTAACGGTCCATGGTAATGACCATACGACCACCACCACTTGCAATCTTGGCATCAAAGCTATCGTCGCTGAGGGATGCAAGGAATTCATCGAACGGATCGAAATACTCAAGAGCACTCATTTCACCGACATCACGACCATCCAGCAGTGCATGGACACGTACCTTTGGAACACCGTCAGCCTTGGCTTGGACGATCATGGCTTTCAGATTCTCAATATGGGAGTGTACATTTCCATCACTGAGTAATCCAATAAAATGCAAGGTGGATCCATCATCGTGGGCCTTGGTATTTTTTACCAATTTCTTCCAGGTTTCACCCTGAAACATTTTTCCTGTCGCAATGGAGTTTGCAACCAATTTTGCACCTTGGGAAAACACACGACCGCAACCCATGGCATTATGGCCGACTTCGCTGTTTCCCATATCATCATCACTAGGAAGACCTACAGCCGTTCCGTGCGCTTTCATTTTAGTCCAAGGATTCGATGCATAGAGTTTCGAAAGCGTTCCGGTAAGAGCATCAGCGACAGCATCCCCTTCCTTGTATTTTCCAAAACCGACACCATCCATGATGACTAAAACCACTGGCCCTTTGCGGGAAATCTTGCCCATTTTCTTCAATGCATCAACCATTGTCATATGCTCCTTATTACTTTGCTGCGCCAAGAGGCTTTGTTGCCTCTTTCAAATATGGCAGCGCTGAATCATCTACTAACGACTTCAATTCCTCATACACCCAACGATGATAAGCATTTACCATCGTTATCTCTTGACCGGAAAGAAGATTCACGTCTATCAATCTGCTTTCAAACGGACAAATGGTCAATACCTCAAAGCTGAAGAACTGGCCGAATTCCGTCTTTACATCTTCTCGTACCGTAATGATATTCTCAATCCGAATGCCATGACGACCTTCTTTGTACAGTCCTGGTTCATCACTGACAATCATACCTTTTTTCAACGCAACTGCCAAAGGTCTCGGACTTATATTATGAGGCCCTTCATGTACATTCAACCTGAAGCCAAGACCATGGCCGGTACCATGGTAGAAAGTCATCCCTGCTTGCCAGAGAAACTGACGTGCCAAAGCATCCAATTGGTAGCCACAGGTACCTTCGGGGAACCGTGCGGAAGCCAAGGCAAGATTGCCCTTGAGGACCAATGTATAATCCCGAATCTGTTCCTCGGTGGCGTTGCCGAAAAGAATGGTTCTTGTTACATCTGTCAATCCGAAGGTATACATACCGCCGGTATCCAATACCAACAGACCGTCTCCTTGCACTTTTGCATTGCTTTCTTTTGTTGCACTGTAATGACACATCGCCCCATGAGGAGCCCAGCCACTGATCGGGGCAAACGATTCGCCGATACAATCGCTGTTTCTTCCTCTCTGCTCCTTGAGCATGTCAGAGATTTCTATCTCTGTGTACTCGCCATTTTGGGTATCGAGACGAGAAAGGAAATTGACCAAGGCTACGCCATCCAGCAGATGTGCTTTTCTCATTCCTTGCAGCTCTGTATCATTCTTGCAAGCTTTCAGGTCCGTAGTAAAATCCAATCCTTCGACTTTCTGCAAGGAATCGAACGTGGAGGAAAGCAGAAGATTGGTTTTCTCAGGATTGTAATAAACTACATCATCGGCTCTGAGGATTGTTCGCAAAGTAGGAACTACTTGGTCATACGCAAGCAGTTCAAAATCTTGGGATATCTCTTTGGTCAAATCATCGGAGAATCTTGATTCGGAGGTAAACAACCAAGCCTTTTGCTTGCCCACCAACAGATAGGAAAGGAAAACAGGATTGTAAGAGACATCGTCCCCACGTAAATTGGTAAGCCAAGCTATATCATCCAAAGATGATATGATGGTATAGGTAGCGCCATGATCTAGCATAGCATAGCGAACCATCGTCAATTTTTGAGCGGCGGAAAATCCTGTAATTTCGTCAGGAAGGCCGATTACCGGTTTGTTTGGAACCGGTGGCCTATCAGTCCAAATCATATCAAGCAGGTCATCATAGGGCACCAAATCAAGGTCGCCGCCAAAGACTTCGGCGATAGCTTGCTGGCTTTTCACAGTCAAAGTGGCCTTATCGATGCCAACCTTGCTGCCTTTCGCCAATACTTCTCGCAGATAGATGTTCGGACTCGGATAGGACGGAGTATCGACCTTCATCATTTTAAAACAGGTACCCTCAATTTGCTGTTGTGCCTGTATAAAGTAACGGGAGTCGACCCAAAGGAGTGCTTCATCCTGTGTAATTACCACAGTTCCAGCACTACCGCTGAACCCACTTATCCAATTTCGGGTTCTCCAACGGTCACAGACATATTCACTCTGATGTGGATCAGTACCATTGATAATCCATCCATCCAGTTTGTGTTTAGATAGCAAAGAACGTAGTTTGGCAACACGTTCATTAATTTCAGTCATGTTTGACTCCTTCATGCCGTTTCAGAATAACAGCAAAAATCACTGCAGCCACTATCATGGCAATACAGAAAAGTTGGCCTAGGGAAAAATTAAAGAAGGACTGAAAAATGGAAATATTGTCCGACTGTCTTCCCAAAGCAATCATATACCCCAGATTCTCATCAGGGGACCTAAAATATTCAATGAAGAACCGGAGAACCCCGTATCCGGCCATATACCATACCAGTCCGAATCCAGAGGGCATCTTCTTTCGTCTAGGACGAATCACAAACCAAAGGAACAAGAAAAGAAGAATGCCTTCAAAAAGGGCTTCATACAACTGACTGGGATGTCTGGGAAGATTGATCAACTCTCCCTTTTGATAGGCAAGTCCTACAGAATCAGCAATTTCGCGCACCCATGCATAATTGGTTGAGAAAGAAGGAGCATGAGGAAAAACAATTGCCCAAGGTTTCGTTGAGACTCTTCCAAAGAGTTCCCCATTGATAAAATTCCCCAACCGGCCAAAGGTATAACCAAGCGGTACTGCATAACAGACTGTATCGGCAATATCCATGAATGAATATTTGTATTTACGGCTATACAGATATCCACCAAGAATGCCCCCGACCAGACCGCCATGATAACTCATACCGGGCAGTCCAATGAATTGTCCGCCCCTAAATGGCCAGAATATCATCCATGGATGGGTCCAGTAATACAGCGATCCATCATAAAATAGAACTGAAAACAATCTGGCTCCAAGAATAAGGCCGATTACACAGTACAATACCAAATTGAGACTCTGATCTGAGTCCAATGCTATTTCTCCTTTCCTTGCTTGGATACGAATTAGAGCATATGCGATGGAAAATGCGACGACGTACATCAAACCGTACCATCTCAAAGGCAAAGATGGAAATATTTGTGGTGAAATCCAGCTTGGGAAGGAGATAAAAAGGGTCATGGAGCAAGTGTAATCTGCAATACTGGTGTGGTCAATACTGCATAATCTAGCCGTTTTTTCCTTCATGCAGTATATTCAAATTATGAAAAGCATAATAACACGAAGGCTCAGCCTAAGTTTCATTGTATTTCTCCTTGTCATTCCCCTCTATGCAGGGGGCTCAGTCGAACAGGTTCTTTCCTCAACCCTAACGCCACAGACATCCTCCAGCTCCGATCAAATTGGGCAGGATATGAACTCTTTGGAACGACTGTATCGTTATGTGGATTCCATCTACATTGATGAAGTCGATAAACAAAAAATGTTTGACGACTTGGCTACTGCGCTTGTAGCCAGTTTGGATGATCCCTATTCCTTCTATGTACCGCCTTCTGAGGCAAAGCAATATCAAGAGGAAACCGCCGGCGTATACGGGGGAATCGGGACATACCTGAACAAGCCAGCTCCAGAGATGAAAGATGCCGAGGATCCCAGTACCTATATGATAACGATAGTCTCTCCGTTCCCCGGTTCTCCTGCCCAGCGTGCAGGTTTGAGAGCAGGCGATTTGATCAGTCATATCGATGGAGAACCCGTCGATGATCTGACCAGTTACGAAGCCAGTATGAAACTCAGGGGAGAACCCAACACCAGTGTCACCATAACAGTCTATCGAGACGGAACCTCCTTCGATTTGACCTTGACCAGAGAACAAATCACTACCCCAACGG
Source organism: Spirochaetales bacterium (assembly GCA_003247345.1). Taxonomy (GTDB): domain Bacteria; phylum Spirochaetota; class Spirochaetia; order Sphaerochaetales; family Sphaerochaetaceae; genus Sphaerochaeta. The sequence goes on along the minus strand of QJZS01000200.1, from coordinate 53,488 downwards.
TTGACAGCGGAGTTATCGAAGGTGATATCGGATACGTCAGCCTTTCTGAATTCACCCCCAAAACAGGGAGTCAGCTCCTGGAAAATATAAAGAAACTGACCGCTCAGAACATCGTTGGACTTGTTATCGATGAACGCAACAATCCTGGAGGAGCGGTAGACGGAGCATTGCAATCAGCAAACATTTTCCTTGACGAAGGAAAGACTATTGTGACTATACAAGGAAAGAAAGGGACCAACAAAGACCAACGATATATCTCCAGTGGTGCTCCAGAATTTCCTTCAGACATTCCTATTGTGATCCTTACCAACGGGGGCTCGGCTTCCTCTGCTGAAATCTTTGCTGCAGCATTGAAAGAAAATGAAAGGGCCACACTCGTCGGATCAAAAACCTTTGGAAAAGGCATTGTCCAGGATGTTTTCCAGTTTGGGGAAGGGTTTGCCCAAGTAACTACTGCCCATTACTACACACCCAATGGCGAAAGCATCCATAAGAAGGGAATTGAGCCTGACATCCTTGTAGCCGATACCGATTTCACCGATGAGGAAATTCCCATCTACGAAAATCTCATGAAGGAAAAAGTGCTCAAGACCTTTACTGCAGAGCATCCCGAAGCAACGGATCAGAATATACGCCTTTTTGCTCAGCAATATGCGGAGAGCGGGCTCAGCGAGGATGTGCTGTTGTTGCTCATTCGTAATGAATATCTCTCACAGATCCCTTACGATGACCGCCCGATAGCAGATCCTACCTTTGACAAACAATTGAACCGTGCTATCCAATTCATCAGGACGGGAATATGAGACAGTACGTCCTTCCCCAATCTTTCAATGGAGAACCTTCCCTGATTGTAACAGGGAAGGAAAGCCAGTATCTGGTCAAGGTATTGAGGCTGAAGGAAGGCCAGCAAATTCTGGGTCGCGATAAAAGCGGAAACAGGTATCAACTTACCATCTCGAGCATCGAAAGAAACCAGTGCACCCTTGCTTGTCAAAAACTAGATGAGGCAAAAGAAGCTGAAACCACCGATGAGCTCCCATCCTATGGAGGCCCATACCCGAATTTGGTGCTGCTCCAATGCCTTTGCAAAGGAAAAAAGGAAGAACAAATCGTTAGACAGGCTACCGAAATCGGTGTAACAAAAATAGCTTTGGTACATAGCAGATACTGTGTCCCTGATCTTTCTTCCAAAAGCGACAAAGCTCTGGATAATCGTTTCGACCGATTGCAGAAACAAATCAAAGAAGCATTGCAACAAAGCGGTTCCCCACTTCCTACAGTTCTCATTCAAGAGATATTGGAACTTAAAAATCTTCCTGTTTGGTGGAATAACCGCGGCTTGGCGATTTTCTTTCACCAAAGCAGTCGTGAGGAAGAACAGCAAACGCTGAAACAACTTCTCCAAGACTATCCTATAGAAAAACCCATCGCTGTTCTTGTAGGACCAGAAGGTGGATTCAGCGAAGAGGAATGCACGCTTTTGGAACAGGGTGGTTTCAAACCGGTTATGCTCCGTACCAATATTCTCAGAAGTGAGACTGCCGGAATCTATGCCCTCTCAGCCATCCAAGTCCTTATGACTGAATAACAGTACTAAACCGATACACCTCTTATAACAAGAGTAGAGACTCCATTTACCGGCATGCACAATTAATCAGGGAATTCAAATTTACAACAAAACACCTCATATTATGCTGTAGAGCTTTCCCTACATCATGCACTGGGAGTCTGGGTATGTCTCTGTTCATCATCTCCTCCGATTGGCGGTTTAAGGAGCAGTTCAAGAATCATTTCTGCCGTTCATTCCTTCGTGAATTCACCCTGATTCCAAAATTGCTGGATGCATTGGAGAATTCTACAAAGCATCCCCAGCTCCTGGTGATTGATACAAAACTGGGAAACGCTACTCAGCATTCCTTGCTTGAACAGCTGGTCTATCATAAATATACGTTTCCCATACTTCTCTTCGTCACTGAAGACCAAGCAATCTCTGGAGTTTCCTATCCAACTCTAAACATGCAAACTAAACAACGTAGCAATCCAGATTTTGTAGAACTATTCAGCATATTGGATAACCAATTTACTAATTCAGAAGTTCAGGAACAGCAAAAACCCTATATAACCTGTGGACTGATAGGATCTAGTGATTTGATGTGCAATCTGAGAACCTCATTGAGACGTTATGCCAAGCAAAACTGTTCGGTTCATCTGTACGGAGAAACGGGAACAGGAAAGGAATTAGCCGCAAAGTATCTTCATGAACGAAAATTTTCGCATAAAGACATTGTTGCCATTAATTGCTCCTTGCTCTCCGGTTCGTTGGGAAACGCCTTGCTTTTCGGACATACGAAAGGAGCTTATACCGATAGCAAAACTGAAGAGCCTGGACTTTTACACCAAGCAAATCAATCGACACTTTTTCTAGATGAATTGGAAAATTTGTCCCTTACGCTTCAATCTCATCTTTTAAGGGTATTGGAATCGGGACAATACAGGCGGCTGGGGGATTCAAACCTTCGAACCTCCAGATTTCGTCTTATCACCGCATCGAATGAAAAGCTCACCACATTGATTTCCAGAAAAACCATGCGTAAGGATTTCTACTATCGAATCAATGATGTAAGTATTACGCTTCCCCCTCTGAGAGAGCACCCAGAGGACATCCCACAACTATGCAAACATTTCTTGGAAAGCGAATCATACCCGAAGGACATCGATCCTTCATCTCTTCAACGTATGCTTGCATATCATTGGCCGGGTAACGTTCGCCAACTCTTCTCCGTATTGAGAAGATGCTGCATAAATGCTGAAGATACATCAACGATACGCATTTCAGACAAAGACCTGGATTCTGGGTGATCGAATAGGCAAGTAATCAGTAAACTTATTTTCTAATTTCCAACAATTCATGTACCCCAATATTCTTGGATACTTAGTCCCATGGAAATAATCAGAATCTCAGTAACGATGCAATACAAGGGACAATTTGCACACAACCCACCCTAGATTTTTCACATTTCTATTGCACAAAATCTATCATGAAAAATTAATGCTAATTGACGTCCAGAGAAGAGTTATTGCAACAACATACAACAGGGAAAACTTGTGGATAACTTGTTGATAACCCGTTAAAGTACCCTAATGTAGAGTGAGTTAGTAAGCAATAAAAACCGCATAAAACTTATATAAAAATACGATGAAATCTGTTTGGTATATAAATACATATTTCTTTTATTTATATATAGTTAACACTATTTACAATACCGTAAAAAACCCTTCCTTACCTATTGCAAATCAGTCCTATCTAGAGCCTTGGTTAAAAGGTGCTTTTACTGCTTGTGGACAACTTGTGGATAACATCGGGAGCACACTGTGGACAACCTATTGAACTTCAATAAAAATAGAGAATTACGAATGCCTCTCGATTGCCAATCCAAGGGAGGAAAGCTTACCGCAAAGGTTCTCGTATCCTCGTTCAATTTGGTAAATATTCTGAATGACGCTTTCTCCTTGGGCACAAGCGGAGGCAATCACCAAGGCCATTCCAGCTCGTACATCCGGACTGGAAAGCTCAGAGCCCAAAAGCTGGGAAGGACCATTCACGACTGCTCTGTGGGGATCACAAAGAATGATATCAGCGCCCATTCTAATTAGCCAATCGATAAAGAACATTCTCGATTCAAACATCTTTTCATGGATAAGAATCGATCCTTGCATTTGGGTGGCACAGACCGTAATGATACTTAACAAATCGGCAGGGAAGCCCGGCCATGGAGCATCATCAATCTTGGCGGTATGTCCCCCGATTTCCTTGGATAAAATACGGGTTTGCTTTTTGGGAACCAAGATGGAGGACGGACCGTCGTCCACAAAGGTGATACCGATTCTTTCAAAGCCAAGGCGAATCATCCTTAAGTTCTCAGGTTGCACTTCCCTTAGCAATAATTGGCCTTTCGTAGCAGCACAAAGCCCGATGTAGGAACCGGCTTCCATGTAATCGGCCCCAATGGTGAATTCACAGCCGTACAGCTTTTTTTGTCCTGTTATGGAAAGAAGGTTCGAACCGATGCCTTCTATCTTACATCCCATTTTACAAAGCATACGGCAAAGGTCCTGTATATGCGGTTCACTTGCTGCATTACGGAGAATGCTGGTTCCTTGGGCAAGAGAAGCCGCCATAATTACGTTCTCGGTAGCGGTCACCGATGCTTCATCAAGAAAAATATCATTTCCGGACAATCTGGCATGATCTGCTTTTATATGGATTTCCCCTTCTTCATTGATGGAGCAAGTAGCTCCTAAGGCGGAAAGGCCAAGGAAATGTGTATCAAGCCTGCGAAGACCGATAACGTCGCCTCCTGGAGGGGTAAGCAGTACTTCATCATTGGTAGCCAATAAAGGACCAAGCAGCAGGATGGATCCTCGTACCGCCTGTACCAATTTCTTCTTCAGACGCCCAGATCTTCCTCCGGTTGTAATGGTATAGGTATTGGCATCTTCTCGCACAACATTTGAACCAAGGTTTTCAAGCAATTTGATCATGACCTGAACATCCTCAATATCGGGGATGTTTCCAAGCCGAATAGGATGGTCCGTCAAGAGTGTTGCAGCAAGACAGGAAAGAGCGCCGTTCTTATTTCCGCTGATCGTTACTTCCCCACTTGCTTCTCTTCCCCCGATGATGCGGTATTCTCCCATTGCTGCCTCCGCATTCATCCTACCCTTGGCAAGGCACTTTCGCAAGCTCCTTATTGAATTCTGCGTACAAGCAATGCTAGAATATTCAAACATGAAAAATCGAGCGCAAATGGTCTATGGTATCGGGAATCCTCTCATCGACATAATCGTAAGTGTCGAAGAAGAGGATATCACTGCGCTGGGAATCCATAAAGGTACCATGGCCCTCATCCAACAAGAGAGAATGGAAGAGCTGTTGAATCTCTCCAAACAACGAAATACCACCTACAGTTGTGGTGGTTCATGTCCGAATACCATCATTGCATTGGCTTCGCTCGGAGTAAATGCGACTCTTGCTGGTAAAATCGGAAACGATGAGAACGGGGCCATCTATACCTCACGATTGAGGGAATTGGGAGTCCATGACCAATTGGCAGTTACCGATAGGGATAAGACTGGTTCCACAGTCATTTTGATTACCCCCGATAGTGAACGTAGCATGAATACGTATCTCGGAGCGAACCGCTTATACGAAGCCTCGGATGTTGATGAAAAGACTGTACAAGATGCTTCCATATTCCATTTTACTGGTTATATGTGGGATACCCAAAGCCAACAGGAAGCTATTACAAAGGCACTACAAATCGCCAAGAAACACAATACTCTTGTCTCCTTTGATATTGCTGATCCCTTTGCCGTCGGACGTTACAGAGAGCCGTTTTTAAAGTTGATCAAAGAAGATTGTGATGTAGTCTACGCCAATAGGGAGGAAGCCCGTATCCTCTTTGACAATTATGATCCCTATGAGTGTTGTCGTTCCATGGGAAAGCTATGCAGAACGGCAATCGTAAAAAACGGCAAGAAGGGCTCGTATATCTCACATGAGGGAAAGGTCATCAACATCCCCGTAAAAGGACCTGTAACTCCGGTAGACACAACGGGAGCCGGCGATGTATATGCTGCAGGATTCCTGTACGGACTCTATCATGATTTTTCCATCAAGGATTCAGGGATTATTGCATCAATCCTTGCCGGAGAGATCATCACCCAGCGAGGAGCCCAATTCAGCAGCGAAAAGGCAGCACAACTCAGAGAGTTACTGACCAGTGACGCTTGGAAATTGCTGTAACATTGGTTTTGTAAGGAAAACGAATCCTAATGCTCCCAAAATCGCACACAGCTTCCACAGCAGATCAATACCGCCATACAGAAACGTCAGAGTAGCCAAAATATTTGAAATAATAGCCCCACTTTGCAAACTGAATGAAGAGAGGCTGAGCATTGAAGAACGCACCTCGTCTTTCGTCGCTTTATTGAGGATATACTCGCCAACCACTGAAGACCCTCCTAAGAAAAGATAGATGAGACAGTAAACTATCAGAAACGAGAGGGTATGTTGTGTAAGGGAGAGTAGAATCTGAAAGCCAAAAATTATCAAAAACATGATGCTGTAGATTCCTACAGGATTTTTTAAACCCACCATTTTTTGACCAATCAAAGACCCAATGACACTAATGCCAAAAATGAGAGAGGCAACAGCCCCTAAAATCCAATATTGAGAGTCATTGGAAAGCAGATTCTTCAAATAGGGTTGCCAGAACCCCTCAACAGAAGAAAGCAACATACCTTTTAAAAATACGCTCATACTGAATAGCAGTAAAAAGGGTGTTCCTCCCAATAATTGCTTGAACAACGTAATCTGGGCAAAGAAGGTTACATGAGTATGGTTGAGCCTCTGCTTTTCGTTGATGCTGATCATGACAAGCAACAGAGAAAGAATCAATAAGCTGATACGAACCATAAGAATGGGATAGGTCAATGTAGGACCTTCCTGACCCAGGGTAAGCAACCAACCGCCTATAAGAGCTCCAATACTTAACGAGACGCCTGAGTTGATCTCCAAAGCAAAAACCAAGGTCTCCAAACGCTTCCCATGAACTTGTCCCTCCTCAATGAACAAGGCATCAAGACTCCCGCTTCCATAGGCTCTTCCTGCACCAGAAAGCGCAAACCCAGTACAAATAACCATAAGATTTTGGGCGAACATACAACCAACACCCAGAGTAGAAAGAGCTATACCAAAGATGAAACTGGTCTTTCGGCCCTTTGCATCGGCAAACAACCCACTTGGAACTTCAAAGACCATGACGGTGGCTGAGTATATCATCATTATCAAAGCCAGAGTTGTCAGCGGATACCCCTTGCTGACAACAATCAGGCTCATTGCCGGCAAGGTAATCCCAAGTGCCAAGTAATTGAGAGCCATTACCCCCATATAGGAGCTCATGCGAAAAGATTTAGACATGATAGGCTACCAAGGCATAGGAAAAGGGAACAGTTCCCTTCTCCCGCCCCTCATGGTCATCAAGAAACGACCTGATCAATTTGTAAAGCTCATCTGCTTCATCTTCTCTCAAATGGATTACTCCCGATAGTTGGTCTGCCAAGAAATGTCCGTTTTCATCAAAACCTTTTCGTTCTTTTTCATAGAACCTGTCATACACCTGCTTTGTTGCAAAATTCGATGCCACAACTTTGTTCTCTTCAGCAAGGGTACTGAAACTGATCGTAATCGCAACCTTCCGAAAATACGTGGCTGTTATCCCATGAATGAGCTGTGTATGGTCGACTTCGACTACCCCCAACTCCTGAAGGCGCAAAAGATGATGTTTTGCACTCGAAGGAGTCATATCCAACTCAGAACTGAGCATCTTGGCTGTCATTGGCCCTTGCACGCTTAATTCATGCAAAATCTGTTGTCTTTTGGGATGCATGTAGATTTCCATCTGCTTCCCGTCATGTAATTGGAGTGTTTTCATAACATTAAATATATCATAACAATTATTGTTATGTAAAGTTATACATATGTCTTGAAAAAAAACACATAAGTTGTTATTATCTCTTCTGATGACGTCGATTTGTCAGCCTCCCTGGCTTGCGGGCGTCAATAAAGAAACTTGCTAAAAGGGGAGCGCAGCAATCTATGCATTGAGTTCCTCCTTCCGCAGTTCCAATAGGAAGGGTTTATCATGATTTTACAAGGTTCACACATTTTCACTTCAGAATCAGTGAGTGAGGGACATCCGGATAAAGTCTGCGACCAGATTTCGGATGCTGTCCTTGACACTTGTTTGTCACAAGATCCTCAGAGCAGGGTTGCTTGTGAAGTCTTTGCTACAACTGACAGAGTTGTGGTCGGTGGAGAAATGACCACCAGTGCTCAATTGGATATTGAAAATATCGTCAGGTCGACTGTCAAGGAAATCGGATATACCGAAGAAGGATGTGGATTTGACTATCGTACACTTCAGGTAATGGATTTCACCAACACGCAGTCGGAAGACATCTCCTTGGGTGTAACTGCTGCTACTTCCATGTATGGAGAGCAAGGTGCTGGCGACCAAGGTATGATGTTCGGATATGCTTGCGATGAAACCGAAGAGTTGATGCCTGCTCCGATCTATTGGGCCCATCAGTTGCTTAAAAAAGCAAGTGAACTGAGAAAAAGCAGCCAAGCTCCGTTCCTTCGCCCTGACTCCAAAAGTCAGGTATCTCTTCAATATGAAGACGGAAAACCAGTACATATCGATACGGTAGTCATCAGTCATCAGCATGCAAAAAGTGCTACAAGGGAGCAGTTGGTTGAATTCTTCACCAAAGACATTATCCAGTCCGTTTTAGGCTCTACAAACATGCTTGATGAAAAAACAAAGATTTACATCAACCCGACCGGTCGTTTTGTCATCGGTGGACCTGCTGGAGACACAGGCCTTACCGGACGTAAGATTATCGTAGATACCTATGGTGGAATGGGTCGCCATGGCGGCGGTGCATTCAGCGGTAAAGATCCTTCTAAAGTAGACCGCAGCGGCGCCTACATGGCACGTTATGTCGCAAAGAATTTGGTAGCAAACGGTTTTTGCAGTACTTGTGAAGTTCAGCTCTCCTATGCAATAGGAGTTCCCTATCCAATCTCAATCTATGTCGATACCTTCGGTACCGGCACACTCGAGAACGGAAAGATCGAGAAACTGGTACGCGAGAAATTCGATCTATCACCTGCAGGTATTATCAGAACCTTGGATTTGAAACGTCCTATTTATCAGAAAAACATGAACTATGGACATTTCGGTAGAAGCGATATGCCTTGGGAACAAATCATCTCCCTCGCTTAAGTTAAAACAAAAAGAGCAAAGAAAAAGGAATCCGGTTGGATTCCTTTTTTCTTTGGGTGTTTGAACTAGTTTTTCTGATTGGAGATACGGATCTGCTTGTACAGCCCGTCCCCTTCACTCTTGGTTTCCACGCCACTAAAATCATTGAGGGCAGTGTGCACCAGTCTTCTTTCATACGGGTTCATTGGTTCAAGCAACTTGCTTCTTCCGCTCTTACGAACCTGCTCTGCTGTCTTGAATGCCATCCTAATCAGCTGTTCTTCATGACGCATGCGGTAGTTCTCACTATCAACAATGACTTTCAAATCAGGATCAAGCTGCCCAACATACACATTTGCCAACAACTGGATTGCATCCAGGTTCTTTCCCTTCCGTCCGATAATGATGTTTGAGTTATCACTCTCGATATTCAGGCCAAGTTTACGTTCTTTCCTGAATGTAATCGAAACGCTTCCCTCATAGCCCATCTTATCAAGCATGGTTGCCACGAATGTAAGCAATTTATCCTCAAGCTCACTGTTGAAAGGGTGATCAAGTTCTTCCTCTTCAACTACATCCGGCTCGAGATTGCTTGCATCATCAAAATGGATTCTAATTTTTACATTACTCTTTTTGAACAAGCTTTTCTTAACTGGTTCAACAATTTCTACATCGAAATCTTCACGTTCAATATGCAGTTCCTCTATTGCCTTTGCAATAGCCTCCTGCTCTGTCCGTCCTTCGAATTCTTTCATCATATGGCTACTCCGTTCAGGGGAATAACTTCCCCTGCAGTAAAATTTCTATTCGTTATTTGCGCTTCTTGCCTTTGCCCTTGGGACCAGGGAATACCTGAATCGCAGGTTCGTGCTCTGCTTCCAGTCTTTTCTTCTTGTTGGTGTGCAACTGCTGAAGGATAGAAATCGCATTCATTACAGACCAGTAGAGAATCAACCCGGAAGGTGCATTATACAAGACAAAGAAGAACATAATCGGCATACCGTAGGTCATCATCTTCATCATGCCTTGTTGTCCAGCAGCCTGAGTTGAACCACTCTGGGTAATCTTCATGGAGAATATCATACTCACCGTATAGAAGATCGGAAGCAGGTGTAACTCATTACCGAGGAACGGCAGATTGAACGGGAAGATGAATACGGTATCCGGCAAGCTGAGATCAGGAATCCAGCCAGGAATGAACATGGCACCGCGAAGCTCGAAGTGCTTATTCAACAATCCGTAGAATGCAATCAAAATCGGGAATTGCAGAAGCATAGGAAGACATCCACCCATTGGATTAATCTGCTCAGTCTTGTACAGGGCAGCCATTTCCTCATTCTGTTTGGTTGGATTGTCAGGATATTTTTCTTTGATCTCCTGCATTTTCGGTGAAAGCGTTGCCATCTTTGCAGTGGATTCCATACCCTTCTTGGTAATTGGGTAAAGTATCAATTTCAGCAAGAATGTCAGGATGATGATACCTACGCCATAGTTTGGAATCAATTTATACAGCAAGTTTAGAATAGTCTTCAGAATATTCTCAAGCCAGCCCAGCCAAGAACTGCTGTCCAGGGCTGTCTCAAGCTGCAAATCAGCTACGCCGAAACTATTATCTGCTGCATCATTATAGATGGCCATATCACTCTTGAGCTGAGGTCCTGCATAGAAACGGAACGTATCAGTTTGTGAAGCACTCTTAATCGTAGGACGACTCAGATAGATACTGGATTGTACCGGTACTTCTGTACCTGAAACCTCACTGAGGTTGACTGTATAATTGGTAGCATCAGGAATAGCGATCAAGGAGAAATACTTTCCGACCAAAGCGACCCATGACAATGGCTTTGTTGTGGAATAGGCTCCATTGCTGAGCTTAACCTGATTCTTCTTGTTTGAACCATCTTCCTTGATATAGAAACGACGATAATTGTAGTTTCCGTTCAAAGTAGAGAAGGAAGGTCCAATCTGAGGTTCAAATGCCAAAGTATAGGCAAAATTATTGAAGGAAAGAGGTATAGCCTTGTTTACGCTGTTCGTTGTCTGAACATCAACCTGGAACAAGTAGTCTTCAGTGCCAAAGGAATAGGTCTTGGTAATGGTGAATGGAGACCCAGCAGTCTTCCCGTCTTCACCCAACAAAGCAAAATCTTGTGTAAATTTAACTTTATTGCCTACTATTTGGTAACGGAAATTAGCGGTGATTGGGTTGGTACGATCATTTCCTGCATACATAAGGAATGCATCATTTGAATCAGCACCCTTGAACAGCAACTCAACCGGCTCACCTTGATCAAGGTGCTTCTTCAACTTGAACGAGGAAATACCTGCACCATTGGGATCAAAGGTGATAATGAAATAATCAGTTTCAAAAGTGAATGGATCACTGGTTCCATTACTGCCTACAGCAACGAGAGAACCAGGGAGAGAACTTCCCCATGCAAGGTCTGCAGAAACTATACTCGATTGTGCAGGTTCAAGCGCATTGGTTGAAGTTGATGAAGTTTGACTTACCGTTTCTTCGGTAGTTGTGGCGGACACTGGGTCCGGTGCAAAGAATGTCGTTTGGATGGTCATTCCTACGGTAATGACCACTACGGACAGAACTATGGCTAGAATGGTATTTTTGTCCATATCTACTCCTGATGATGGGATGTAATGAGAAAAAATTCACAGGAAAGATAGAACAATCGTGGGAGTTGGATTAACAGAACGAGTTAGGACTGGTTAAAAACCCCAGCCTTATCACAGAGAGAGTATATTTGTTCTTTTTGGGAATCATGGTTAAGAACCTTTCCTGGATATACAATAAATGCAAAATCGTAACCGGGGATCATCCTTGGTTTCTCGCATCTCCAGATTTCCTTGATTTGTCTACGTATCTTGTTCCTCTGAACTGCATTTCCGTAGTGGCGGATTGGTATTACCACAATCCTATCAAGGTCCAACTGGTTTTTGCTTATTATAAGCTTTAATCCACGGCAAGAATATTTCTTGCCGGTTTTAAAAATACGATCAATCTCCGGTTTACGTTTTACAATTTCTTCTTTAGAAAGGCTTCTTCTCATCACATACGGACAGCTTATGTCTGCCTTTTGCTCTTCTGCGGGCCAAAACGAGGCGGCCGCCCTTCGTTGCCATACGAGCCCTGAAGCCGAACTTTCTGTTTCTTTTAACTTTACTAGGCTGGTAGGTTCTTTTTCCTTTGTAACTCATGAGATATTCTCCAATTTTACATCGCTTAAAGCGGATATTTTCTACTTCAACGGAGGATAGTCCCCCGAGTGGTGCAGTATATAGACCAAGACTCGTTACGTCAAGTAACTAAGAATTTATCATGTGAATACTCTTTATGCCTAGAGAGGGATACTTCTTATTGATTGATGCAATTATCTTTTTTTGTTGCATCAAAGTAATTTGAGCCCATGAAGGGTGATCCGCTCTAAGAATCAAAGTAGTATTCTTAATTTCAATAATCTTAACATGGGCATACAATCTATTGCCAATGATTTTCTGCCACTCAAATCCAATTGCCGATTGGGGATTGTCAGTCTTGATATCAAGACCACGAAGTACATAGTCAAGCACCTTCTTTGCTTCCAAAGGTTCTCCTTCCTTGCACAACCTGGACTTATTATCCTTCATACTTCGTAAACCGTCCTTCTTGGACAGTATATAGCAAAGCTTCTTCATCTGCTAGTGAGGCAAAATAATGTTCTTCCGGCAAGAATGTAAAAAATGCCTGACTATAGGACTCCATCAACGTTAAAAATTGCTCACGCCTTCTATGATCAAGTTCCAGCAGCACGTCATCAACGAGAATCAAAGGTGATTTTCCCGTTTTCTTTTCGAAGAATGCCATCTGAGCAGTCCTGAAAATCAATGAAGCCAATCGAAGTTGCCCGGTAGAACCGGTTTGTGAAAAATTATGTTCACCCTCAGTGACCATGAACCGGTCACGATGAATACCGCTGGTGGTTGTCATCAAATTGAGGTCTCGACTTCTTGTTCTCTCAAGATATTCAACTACCTCTTCCTTCGTCGCACATTCGCTCCAAGAAGGCTGATAGGTAATATGAACCTCAATATCCTGTGATGATACTGATCGGTACATATCTGGAAAAATCTGATCAAATTCATACGTAGCTCGAGTTCGTTCCTGTTGTATGGCAATGCCATAGGTAGCCAATTGGATATCATAGATGGGTAGAAGATCAAATCTTTGTTCCTTGATTGCGAGGTTTCTCTGTTTGAGAATTAAGCGATACCTCCTTAAATCATCAAAGAACAAAGGATTATACATACTCATTGTCTGATCAAAAAACCTTCTTCGTTGTTCAGGTTCTCCATTCACAAAAAAAATATCATCGTGGCTGAAAACAATGCAAGGAATGTTGTAAATCAATTCCTTTCTGTCTTTTATCTCACGACCATCAAGCTGTACTCTTCGTTTTAAATCCTTGTATTCAAGCACCAAAGAGTGGCTTAGTCCGTCATCATCTTGATACAAGCCTTCAAGCTTAAAATCTTTCTCCTTGTGAGTTGCCAATTCTCTTAGTTGATTGGTTCTGAAAGAAGAGCCATAGCAAAGCGTATAAATAGCCTCAAGAAGATTCGTCTTTCCCTGGCCATTGGGCCCAATGAGGAATACCTGCCGGTTATCGACAGGTATTTTCTCACTGACAAGATTTCTAAATTGATTAGTCCAAAGCTGAGTAAAGCGCATTAGGCATTAGGTTGCATTGGCATGATAATATGATAGTAATCCCTGTTACTATCAGGTTTTACTGTCATAGCTCTTGTTGGTTCAGTGAAATTGATGGAGAAATATTCTCCTTCCATTGCCTTAAGAGGATTCAGTAAGTACGTATAGTTCAAGGAAACTTTACTTTCTGGACCTTCATACTGACAAGCGATTATTTCTTTTGCTTCTCCTACTTCTGATTCATCACTGGTAAGCAACACTCCAGCTTCGCTGATATCCAGAAAAATTCGTTTTGCTTTGTTTTCAACCAACAGAGATACACGTTTTAATGCATCGAGCATGTCTTGAATTCTCATGGTGCAGCTGTATGTCTGTGAGTCGGGGATGACTCTTCTGTAATTCGGATACTGGCCTTTAATCAAAGTAGTGTAGAACAAACGTTGTCCGATTTTTGCAAACATGATGTTTTCAGTGATGGAAAGATCCAACATACCTTCATCAGTCGAAAGTTTTTTAAGTTCATTGAAAAACTTTGCAGGAATTATGATGGAAGGAAACATTGGAAGGTCCTCTTCAAAGGTTCTTTCAACGATGGAAAGTCTTCTGCCATCGGTTGCAACCATATTCATTCCGCTTGCATTTCGTTCGAGGTATAGACCGCAGAGAAAATATCGTGTTTCGTCTTCACTAATGGCAAATATCGTTTGATTTGACATTTCCGTAAAGGTCTTCTGTGGAATGCTGAAATACTGAGCATCAGTAGCTTCTTCCAATTGAGGAAATTCATCTGCATCAATGGTCCTGAGTTTGAAATCAATACTCAGGCTTTCTGGCTTTATAGTAAGCATTCCGTCCTCGACCGAGAATTTAATGGAGGACTCAGGAAGGGAACGAAGTATATTTAAAAACTTTTCACAAGAAACAGTAGTTTTACCAGCTTCAATTGTTTCTACAGCAATTTCTGTACTAAAACCTAATTTTTGGTCAGTCGCTCTGATGATAAGTCTTCCATCAGAGGTTTCTAAATAAACATTTGAGGTAATCGAAAGAGAATTTCTTTGGCTGGTAAAATCCATTGAATATATGATTTCTGAAAGTATGGTTTCTTTGCTGCAGACGAATTTCATCTTAATACTCCTAGATTATTAAAATATACAGTAATAATAGTAATAATAGCATAGATTTTGTGGATAACTTTTTAATTTGTTATACAATCACTGCTTAATTATTTTCATCTTGTGGATAACTTTTAATCTTGCCCACATTTCTTCCACAAGGAAAAATCCTCTATCCACAAGTTTAGTAACTTATCCACAATTTATCCTAAAGCTATCCACAAGAAACTACTTCTTACCATTTGTTAAGTCCCTCTTCAATTTTAGAATAGTGTTTGCAAATGCTTCATCTCCTTTCATCAAGGATTCTATACGATCATGAGCATGCATAACGGTGGTATGGTCTCTTCCTCCGAATTCGGTTCCAATTTCGGTCGTGGAAAATTCGGTAATCTCTCGGGAAAGGAACATGGCAATCTGACGAGGCTGAATAAGGGATTTGTTCTTTTTCTTTCCTTTGATCTCAAAGCTACTGACGTTGAAATATTCACCTACTACTTTGATGATAGTATCAATAGAGAGGGTTTGGTTTGAGTTAGCTGCCAACGATGGTAGGATACCTAGAAGCTCTTTTGCTTTCTCAAATGATATTTCCTGACCAAGCAATTCGCTGTAAGCAATCAATTTTGTCAATGCAGCTTCCAGGTCCCTAACATTCGTACATACATTGGTAGATATGTAATTGAGAATCTCTTCGCTGATTGAACTTCCACGTTCGGCAATCTTCTTTTTAAGGATAGCCATTCGTGTTTCATAGTTTGGTGGTTGCAGATCTACATTGAGGCCACGTTCGAATCTGCTGCTGAGACGGTCGGTAATATTTTTCAATTCCTTGATCGGGCGGTCACAGGTGAATACCATCTGCTTTTTGGAATCATATAAATTGTTGAAGGTGTGGAAGAGTTCTTCCTGGGTACTGTCTTTTCCTTGGAGGAAGTGGATGTCGTCTATGAGCAGTACATCCACCTTCCTAAATTTGTTCTTGAATTGCTGTGTTTTCTGAGATCCGATGGATTCTATGAATTCATTGGTAAACATCTCGGCGGTCACATACATTACTTTCAGTTCAGGAGTGTTGTTGATGATGTAGTTTCCTATGGAAGTTAGTAAGTGTGTCTTACCAAGTCCTACACCCCCATAGATAAGGCATGGGTTGTAGCTGACCCCCGGGTTTTTGGCTATGGCCAGACTTGCATTATAAGCAAAGGCTGAATTATCCCCAATGACAAAGTTGTTGAATTCATAGGAAGGATTGAGATTGCAATCCTTTTTCATCTTCAATGCTTTTTCATCACTGATTGCCCTTGAAGCTGGTTGTATTTGAACTACCGGTTTTGCTTCTGATTTTTCCTCTTCCATTTTATGTGGTTTCTGGATTTGTTCAATTTCTGAACGCGAAACAATCTCGAACACCACATTGATGTCCTCTCCGGTTAATTCTATCAATGTATTACGTATCATATCCCTGTATCGGGATATCACTGTATCCAAAATAAACTGGCTTGCAACGGCAAGTATTACCTTTCGATCTTCAGATCGAAGGTAGGCTATCCTGTTAAACCACGTATGGAATTCTTGTTCTGGAAGCGTCTCTTTTATTCGGGAGGCGGTCTCCTGCCAGAACTCAAAATAAGTTGTATGTGTATCGCTCATGCGGCCATTTTACCCTGTAGTGTAAGGCGGTGCAAGTATTGTATGACAAGAGACTTTCACTAAAAAATAAATATATACAATGAAAGAAATAATAAATTGGATGTATTTACTATCCAAGCTTGCAACTCCTTATAATTTTTGATATAATTGGTAAGAATTGGCAAAAGTATTTTTTTATTATTACATAAGGATATAACGAATGAGTGAAGGGAGCTTTGATACTGGAAAGTTTGAGCCTTCCATGCACCAAGATGGTGTAGAGATGGCTTCTTCTTCCCATAGCTATTCTGCCGGGAGTATTCAAGTCCTCAAGGGTCTTGAGGCTGTTCGAAAACGACCCGGTATGTATATTGGATCAACAGGTATCGATGGTCTGCACCATCTCGTATACGAGGTAGTGGACAACAGCATCGACGAAGCGATGGCGGGGTTTTGTTCAGACATTCAAGTATTCCTGGATATTGATGATCAAGGCAGGGAGGTTTGCACAGTCGAAGATAACGGCCGTGGTATTCCCGTAGACCTGCATCCGACGGAGAAGAAAAGCTCCTTGGAAATTGCTTTGACTCAGCTGCATGCTGGCGGTAAGTTCGATAAGAACTCCTATAAGGTATCGGGAGGTTTGCACGGCGTAGGTGTCTCCTGTGTTAATGCACTCTCTGTTTGGATGGAAGTTACCATCTACCGAGAAGGGGGTATTTTCCGTCAGGAGTATAGTTGTGGTCTTCCCCAGACTGAAGTCGTGCGTATCGGCAATACAGATAGAACAGGAACCGTAGTAAGTTTCTCCCCTGATTACACAATCATGGAGAAGAATGCATTCGGCTACGATGTACTGGTAAACAGATTCAGGGAACTTTCCTTCCTTAACAAAGGGGTTTCCATTGTTTTGACTGACAGAAGAGGTGAAACTACCCGTGAGCAGAAGTTCCACTCAGAAGGCGGTATCAGTAGCTTTGTTAGTTACCTTAACGAATTCAAACATGTGCTGATCGACCATCCAATTTCCATTGAAGGTGAAAAGGATAACATCAAGGTTGAAATCGCCATGCAGTACAACGATAAGTATGACGAAAAGATTCTTACCTTCGTAAACAACATCAATACTCGAGAAGGGGGAACTCACCTTACCGGTTTCCGTACCGGTCTCAGCCGCGTAATCAACGCTCAATTGCAGAAGAATACCAAACTGTTGAAAAAATACGAGGAGAAGCTTGAACAGAGTGATATTTCCGAAGGTTTGACTGCAGTTATTTCGGTCAAGGTTCCTGAACCTCAGTTTGAAGGCCAGACCAAGATGAAACTGGGAAATTCGACGGTAACAGGTGTTGTGTTTTCCTTGGTTTATGAGAAATTAGGGAATTTCTTTGATGAATTCCCTGCAAATACTGATGTTGTTCTTCAAAAGATTATCAATGCTGCCTTGGGACGCGTTGCAGCGCGTAAGGCACGTGAACAGATTAGAAAGAAGAGTGAGATCGGCGGCCTTCCCGGCAAATTGGCCGACTGTTCTGAGAAAGACCCAGCAAAATGCGAAGTATTTATCGTTGAGGGTGACTCGGCAGGCGGTTCTGCCAAGCAAGGGCGAGACCGACGTTTCCAAGCTATCCTTCCTCTTTGGGGAAAAATGCTCAATGTTGAGAAGGCTCAGGAGTTCAAGGTGTTGGGCAACGACAAATTGTCTCCGGTCATAGCCTCCATTGGAGCAGGCATTACCCGTTACAACAACATGGGTAAGGATGAGGACTTGGAGAGTGATGTCACCTTCGATATTGAAAGAGCCAGATACCATAAGGTTATCATCATGGCTGATGCTGATGTTGACGGGTCTCACATCAGAACCCTGCTGCTTACCTTCTTCTTTAGGTATATGAGGCCCTTGATTGAGGCTGGGTATGTCTATTTTGCCATGCCTCCTTTGTACAAGATTACCATTGGGAAAAAGATTCACTACGCCTACGACGAGGAAGCACGTGTACAGATTCTCCAGGAGAACAACATCACTGACGATTCCTCCAAGGTTGGAATCCAGCGGTACAAAGGTCTTGGTGAGATGAACCCTGATCAGCTTTGGGAGACGACCATGAATCCTGAAACCCGTCTTATCAGTCAAATTTCCCTGCAGGATGCAGAGGAAGCTGACCGGGTGTTCAGTATGCTCATGGGCGAAGAGGTTGAGCCTCGTAGGGCTTTCATCGACGCAAACGCTGTCTATGTTTCGAATTTGGATGTCTAGTAAAAGGATAAAATCGTGGAAGAAGTAAACGAAAACAGGACGATAATTGTAGACGTGGCTAAGGAGATGCGCACTTCGTATCTCAACTACGCCATGTCCGTCATTGTCAGCAGGGCTTTACCTGATGTTCGTGACGGACTGAAACCAGTCCACAGAAGAATCCTCTTTGATATGTTTGAGATGGGCCTTAGGGCTAACTCATCTTATAAGAAGTGTGCTCGTATTGTAGGTGACGTACTTGGTAAGTACCATCCGCATGGTGATGCCTCGGTATATGATGCCTTGGTTCGCTTGGCTCAAGATTTCTCACTGAGATACCCTGTGGTGAATCCCCAAGGTAACTTTGGATCGATTGATGGTGATCCGGCAGCAGCAATGCGATATACGGAAGCCAAGATGAGCCGTATCGGTGAGGAGATGCTCCAGGATATCCAAAAGGAGACAGTAGATTTCGGTCCGAACTATGATGATTCAATGCAGGAACCGTTGGTATTGCCGGGGTCTTTCCCCTTCCTACTAGCCAACGGAAGCAGTGGTATCGCCGTAGGCATGGCAACCAATATGGCTCCCCATAACCTACAAGAAATTTCTGATGCTGTTTGCGCTGTCATTGATAATCCTGATATTACCATTGACGAACTTATGGAATACATCAAGGGACCTGATTTTCCCTCCGGTGGAGTGATTTGTGGATTGAATGGCGTCAGAGATGCCTTTACTACCGGTAAAGGTAAGATAGTTGTTCGTTCCATATACGAGATCGAAGAGAGTGATCGTGGGCATGACCAAATTATATTCACCGAAATTCCCTATCAGGTGAATAAGGCAGATCTTGTCAAGAAGATTGATGATCTCCGTAAAGACGGCGCAATTCCTATGATCAGTACGGTTCGTGACGAATCGGACCGTAACGGTATTCGTATTGTTATTGAGTTGAAGATGGGCTCTGAGCCAATGGTTGTATTGAATCAGCTGTTTGCCAGAACCGCTTTGCAGTCCAATTTCAACGTGAACAACCTTGCTTTGGTTAATGGCAGGCCTCAGTTGCTGACTCTCAAGGATATGCTGACCTATTACATTCAGCACCGTGAGGAAGTAGTAACCAGAAGAACCCGCTATGATTTGAAGAAAGCCAAAGAGCGTGAGCATATTTTGCTTGGTCTGAAGATTGGTCTGGACAATATCGATGAGGTAATCCAGATTATCAAGGATTCTGATGATAATACCATCGCTGCAAATCGTTTGATTGCTCGATTCGGTCTCGATGACATACAAGCTCAGGCTATCATCGATATGAAGCTTGGCAGATTGAGCCATCTGGAAACTTCTAAAATTCTTGAAGAGTTGGCTGATCTTGAACAGAAGATTGCCTATTACCAGGAATTGCTTGCAGACGAGCAGAAAATCTTGGGAGTTGTAAAAGAGGAAGTTCGTGGCTTACCTGCTTCCATGGCTCCTAAGGATAGAAGGTTAACCCGGATTACCCGTGAGGAACTTGGCCAGGCTACCGATGAAGATTTTATCAAGGAAGAGAATGTTGTAGTTCTGATCAGCAACAAGGGCTTTGTGAAACGTATCCCTACTGAGGAATATGATGCACACGGCCGTGCAGGCAAGGGGACAAGAACTACCAAACTTCAGGATGGAGACTTTGTCGACCATATGTTTGTTGCTTCTACTCATGAGTATGTAATGTTCGTTACCAATGCCGGTAAGGCGTATTACACTAAGGTATTCCAGATTCCTGAAGCTACCAAAACAGCGAAAGGTACGAGTATCAAAAACATCCTGCAGTTGGAAACAACAGAAAAGATTACTTCAATCATCAACTTCAAGGAGTTCAGTGAGGATCATTACCTCATGATGGCTACCCGTGAGGGTGTGGTGAAGAAGGTATCGCTTTCTAACTTTGTCAACGCCAAGATTCGTGGTATCAGGGCTCTGTTTCTCGATGAAGGTGATGAACTACTGAGTTGTGAATTGGTTCAGGAAGGCGACGATGTCATGTTGATTACCAAAATGGGTCGTGGCTTAAGATTCAGTGAAGAAGATGTTCGTGCAATGGGGCGTGCAAGCCGCGGTGTAAGAGGCATCAAGCTGATCAATGATGATAAAGTTGCAGGACTTTTGAAGGTGGATGATACCAAACGAATCCTCATGATTACCGAGAATGGACAAGGTAAACAGGTAACCTTCGATAGTTTCAATGTACATAAACGTGCAACACAAGGTCAGAAGATCTTCCGATTAGGTACTAAAGCTACGTATATCGTGGGTGTGTTGGGCGTCAATGATGAATTTGATGTAGTGTGTGTCACTTTGATGGGACAAACGCTGAGAGTTCATTGTGATGCAATTTCCATCCAAGGAAGAAATGCTGCAGGTGTACGCGTTGTATCGATGAAATTTAACAAGGATTCCATCGTTGCCATTGCATCAACTGAAAAGGATGAAGAGGAAGAGGTAGAGATCCCTGATGCCCCCAATCCTGAGGACGAAGCTGACAACGAAGCGGATGACGAGGTAAATCCAGATGAAGAGCAATCTGAAGAGGATGTAATTGACGATTCAGACAACGAATAAAACATCTGTTAAGTACTAATATAAGGGTCGTTCCAAGAGTTTGGAACGACCTCTTTTTTACCCAAAAGACGGTGACTTTACCCACACGATTCTGTTTCTATATATAGAAACTTTAGATTAAATACCTGCATCTGGTGCATCTATTTGCAGTTTTTGGCTATTTTGGAAAACTCTAAAAATTTAAAGTGAAAAAACCAAGAGGATTGGAAAGTGAATCAAGTAAAGAGTATTGTTTCACGTGAAACCTATAAGCCTTCTAACTATCGAGAATGACTATTTGGTTAACCTTTATTGGTAAATTTGGATTGAGCTTCTAATTCACCAATCGACTATGGAGTAAAGTTTGTATTAAAGAATGGCACGAGCACCATGAACAATAGATCGGTTGGTTTGCTTGAAACAGAAAGTTCTTTTGTTTTTCAGCCCTTTGTTTGAAATTGATTTTACTAAGAGTTGGGAAAGATTGTTATGCATATACATTGCTATAGGGAGAAATCGAAAGTGATATAAATTGTGGGAAAAGAATCGAACTGCTCACAACTCTTTAGTGATGTTTCACGTGAAACTCTATGTTGAATTTTTATGCAATCTTTTTTGGTTGTTCATTGTGGTGCATATTTGAAAAACTTTCTGTGTCATGAATTTTTGTATCGGCTTGCTATATGTCTTATGCGTTTCGTATTTTTTATATGAAAATCTGCCACCATTGAAATTCAAATGATTGTATTGCCTTTGGGGTTGAGTGAAGGTTTTTTAGTTTATACGATACCACCCTGGGTTAATGAATATTCTGGAATTATGAATTATTCAGGATTCCTAAATTCTGTTGTCGTTACCATATTTAGTATTCATCCAGTAAGCAAACTATAGAAGAGAAAGAAAGAAACAAGATACAGTGTAAAGGATCAGCAGGACAGTTTTGCTGTGTAAATGGGTTGGTCTGTTTGAAAGCTTTTGGTATGGGTGATGCTGTGATTCATTTGATTGTGTTTCACGTGAAACATACGACTCCTATAGCTTTGAAAATAGAAAACGATAGAGAATAACAAATGGAAAAATGAGCGTAGCCTTTAGCAATCTTTCGTTAGGGGTTTGGTTTGCTTTTTCAAAATGTTTCACGTGAAACATGGAAGAGATAAATTAGAATATTTGGCGAATAAAAAACGTCTCACGTAAATAATTCACGTGAGACGGTACGAAGACAGAATGCCTGATCTTATAAATCTGGGGTATTAATTACGTTCAGATTAGGATCGACAAAATTTCTGAGGTAACGCTCAACGCCACCTTTTAGAGTCATCTGAGACATCGGGCAGCCTGCACAAGCTCCAACCAAGCGTACGCTTACATCATTGCCAACCAAGCTAACGAATTCGATATCTCCACCGTCATTTTGCAATGAAGGTCTGATATCCTCGATTGCCTTTCTGACTTTATCTTCCATAGTTATTATCCTCCACTGGGTATCTTGAAGATACTATAGAGGTTCAGAAGGGTCAAGCATATAACCTTTTTAGATGACATGAATCAATTTATTACGTATAGTAGCAATATGAGTGCACATACAATACTGTTTTTAAATCAAAAAGGGGGGGTAGGAAAAACTACCTCTGCAGTGAATTTGGGAGCAGCCCTAGCACAACAAGGTAAGAAAGTTCTCCTTGTTGACTTGGATGCCCAAAGCAATTTGACGAGTGCTACTTCTATAGATGGGAGAAAGCCTGGAATCTATGAATTGATCGCTGGGCAATGTAATGCCGCTGAAACAGTGCAACAGTCCTCAGTGAAAAATTTATTTGTCATACCAAGTAATATCAATATGGCTGGTTTGAATATTGAGTTGGTTGAAGAAGAACAGAGAGAGTTCTTTTTGAAAAAAATGCTTAGTCCCCTGGAACCGGAATGGGA
Source organism: Spirochaetales bacterium (assembly GCA_003247345.1). GTDB lineage: Bacteria > Spirochaetota > Spirochaetia > Sphaerochaetales > Sphaerochaetaceae > Sphaerochaeta. The sequence continues at coordinate 30,460 of QJZS01000200.1, read as the reverse complement.
TTACATTCTTGCTGACTGCCCACCATCATTGGGGTTGGTCACGGTCAATGCAATGGCATGGGCCAAACAAGTTATTATTCCAATGCAATGCGAATACCTTGCAATGGAAGGCTTGAACCTTTTGATGAGAACGATTGGCAACATGAAGAAATCCCTTAATCCTGATTTGGATGTCCTGGGTATTCTTTTTACCATGTACGTTAAGCGTACTAAACTTTCCAACGAAGTTGTTGAGGATGTTAGTTCATTCTTTCCCGCGTTGGCATTTAAGACAATAATCCCAAGGAACATTAGATTGGCAGAAGCCCCTTCGCATGGTATGCCAATCTCAATATACGATGGTGCTAGCAAGGGAGCAAAATCATATAAAGATTTGGCGAAGGAGGTAATCAAACGTGTCGAACGACGTAAATAAAAAACGTGGACTTGGAAAAGGAATTGGATCCTTGATGCAGGATTACTCTTTTGATTCCGTGTTGGATACAGCCCTCAGTCTTTCCTCCTCCCCTACTCCGGAAGAGAAGGGGGAGCGGGTACTTCAGGTTCCACTTGATCAGATAAGAGCTAACCCGAATCAACCAAGAAAAGATTTTAATCAGGATGCACTGGAAGAGCTGTCTTTCTCTATAAAGAGGGAAGGGGTACTTCAGCCTATATTGGTCGAAGAGATTGCTCCAGGCTCTTATAGCATTGTAGCAGGAGAGAGGCGTTATCGAGCAGCCAAACTTGCAGGACTTGAGATGATGCCGGTCTTGGTAAAAGATTTCACTCAGATGCAAAGGCTTGAAGTCTCCTTGATTGAAAATATTCAAAGAGAAAACCTGAATCCGATTGAAGAAGCGAAAGCTTATGCTTATCTTATTCAAGAAGCAGGGATCACCCAGGAAGAGTTGGCATCTCGGATGGGAAAGAATAGGTCTACGATCAGTAACAGTATCAGGCTGTTGCAGCTCAGTGCTACCATGCAGCAAGACTTGCTCAATGGTAAGTTTAGCGCAGGTCAAGCAAGGGCTATTCTTTCCGTGGTGAATCCTGCAGATCGCGAAATTCTATACAAAGCCGTATTGGAAAAGGACCTCTCTGTTCGCGCAACCGAGCAGTTGGCTTCGCAATTCAATATGGGTAAACGGGTCGCTTATCAGTCGAAGAAAAAGCGTACTCAAAAAGGTATGGCAAAGTCACCTGATATCATATCGGTTGAGGATAAGTTTCTTCATGCGGTAGGATCACAGGTTGAGATAAAAGGAACACTACACAAGGGAAAACTTGAAATTCCATTTACCAGTAGTGAAGAATTGGAACGTTTATATCAGTTGCTTGCGCCAGAGCAGGAACTATTTGAGCTTTAAGTAAGGAGAATACATGGATACGAAAGATTTGAAAGACGGCGTTTATGCTGTGCTACATACAGGAAAGGGTGACATCACTCTGAATCTCGAATATCAGAAGACCCCTATGACTGTTGCAAACTTTATTGGATTGGCAACTGGTGTGTTGAATGTTAACGGAAAAGAAAAACCTTTCTATGATAACCTCACTTTCCACAGAGTCATTGAGAACTTTATGATTCAGGGAGGATGTCCTAAAGGGAATGGTACAGGGGGACCCGGATATACGTTCCCTGATGAATTCGATGACTCTCTTAAGCATACGGCTCCTGGTGTCTTGTCCATGGCAAATGCCGGACCCGGAACAAATGGAAGCCAGTTTTTTATCACCCATGTTGCAACCCCTTGGTTGGATGGCAAACATTCCGTCTTTGGGCATGTGGTCGAAGGACAGGATATAGTAGATGCCATTGCACAAGGTGACAAACTTAAAAGTGTAGAGATTATCAAAGTCGGAAGTGATGCAGAGGCTTTCGAAGTTTCACGTGAAACATTCACTCAATATGTGCTTGCTGCCGAAGAGAAGAATAAGAAGCGTGAATCTAAAGAACAAAAGAAACTTGAAAAGGAATTCAAGAATCGTTGGCCTGATGCAATCGTCACAGAGAGCGGTCTTCGCTATGTAGTGAAGAAAGCTGGCGATGGAAAGAAGAGCCCCAAGTATGGCCAAACCGTAACGGTACATTATACCGGGTCCTTGCTTGATGGTAGGGTCTTTGATAGTTCGGTACGAAGAGGATCCCCTGCACAGTTTGCAATTGGTGAAGTTATTGAAGGTTGGAACGAGGCCTTGATGACCATGAGTGCAGGAGAACAGCGTACCTTGATCATTCCTCCTGAGCTTGGTTATGGCACAATGGGATATCCTGGGGTGATTCCTCCCAACTCATATTTGATTTTCGATGTAGAGCTGATCAAATTCTAACTGGTTTTTCAAAAGGAGATATCTGTGAAGCAGAAGGATGTTCAATATGTCTGCAGTCAATGCGGCAGAATAGAGACCAAATGGTTGGGGCGATGTCCTGATTGTGGAAGTTGGAACACCTTCGAGGAAGAAGCGGTACAGAAACCCTCTGATGGAAAGCGTGCAGTTATCAGCACATCTACAAAGCCTGTGAGTTTAGAAGAAGTTGAGATTGATCCCTTCTTTCGATACGAAACAGGTATAAGTGAACTTGATCGTGTATTAGGAGGAGGAGTCATGCGAGGCTCCTCCATCCTTTTGGGCGGCGAACCAGGTATTGGTAAATCTACCTTGATGTTGCAAGTATTGGAAAAATGCTCGCTTGGTAGAAGCGTACTGTATATATCAGGAGAGGAGTCTCCCAGCCAAGTAAAACTACGTGCCCAGCGTTTGGGCCTCAAACTTTCTTCTATTTCCATATTCTGTGATACAAGGGTAGAAGTAGTTGAAAAACTGCTGTCTGAAACAAAACCCGATGTCGTGGTAGTAGATTCTTTGCAAACGCTTTCCAGCGAGGAGATCGCATCTCCTGCAGGATCTGTGAATCAGATCAGAAGCTGCAGTACTACCTTGGTTGGTTTATGCAAACAGCTCGGCATTTCCCTGTTTCTCATCGGGCATGTCACAAAGGAAGGGATGCTCGCCGGTCCAAAGGTGATTGAACACCTTGTTGATACGGTTCTCTATTTTGAACAGGTCAGCAGTGGGGTACGACTCATTCGTGCTGCAAAAAATAGATTTGGTTCGGTCGATGAGATTGGTATCTTCAGTATGCATGAGAAAGGACTCAGTCCTGTAGCCAATCCCTCTTCATTCTTTATCACTGACCGTCTTGGCTCTGCCTTGCCACCGGGAATTTCCTATACTCCCGTGGTAGAAGGCTCCCGTACGTTTTTGGTGGAAATCCAGGCTTTGACCACCAGCGCCAAGAATGGGTTTACCCACATTTACTCTGACCGCATCGATACTGCCAGGGTAACTCGTGTAGCTGCTATTCTGGAAAGGCATGCGCTGGTCAGACTCAGTGATCAGGATATATATGTAAATGTTGCCGGTGGGATGAAGCTCAACGAAGTTTCCATTGAGCTTCCTTTGGCTCTTGCCCTTTGGTCAGCCTTGACCAACAGGAGTCTTCCAAAAGCTATGATCAGTTTCGGCGAGCTGAGTTTAGCCGGGGAAGTGAGGGGTGTTGGGTTTCCTGAGAAACGAGAGAAGGCTGCAAAGGAACTTGGGTTTAAACGATCGATCGTGCCCAAGGTGGGAAAGCAAACTGTGCTGGTCCAACACTCCTGCGAAACCGTGAAACAAGCACTCGATATTTGTACTTCATTGCAGTAGATTATATAGTAAGTATAACTAACAATATGGTAAAATATTATAATTAAATGAAATAATAGCAGTCAGTGTACTAACGAATTAAGAAGATTCTAATCAATAAGCTATATAGTTAGGAATACTAATTAATTAAATATGAAAAGAAATATAATAAGAGCACACTGATCTAGCTTTCATAATGGGGTGGCAGCGGATCTTTGCAAGAGATGTAAAGGCTAGGCTTTGTGATTAGGATATGTATGTCTTATTGCTATAAACCCGAAGCTCAATGATTCCTCTTCCATTTCTCTATATTATGTATTTTCAATGACGACTGGGATGCTGTTTTTCGAAGATGAGTTTGCTTTCTGGCATGGTTTCAAGAATTCAATAATGCCTGAATTGGAAAACTGCGTATATTAAACCATTGCTTCTATGTGCTTTCCCCATATAGAAGCTCTGAATTTGTGCTTTATTGTAGCATTAAATATTGTAAGGATAGCTAACAAATAAATAATTAGTTTTATGGTAATAAATAAAATGCAAAATAAAAAGCATTGAATATTCATTAGAATACCCAATGCTTTCGTTTGTTAGGAAAGATAATTAACCAAGCATACTTAATAGAATGGGGAAGACAACGACATTTCCAATTGCTGTACCCAAGCTTGTCAAAAGAAATACGAGCAGTGTATGCAGCACTCGGTTTTTATACCATCCCTTGAATGTAGCGGCATCATCGCTCAGCTTTTCGAAGTCTTGTACTTTAGGCTTTCTTAAAGTTGCTTCCATCAAACCGCTTACCATACCTACACCGATACTCGGGTGCAAGCTTGTTATGGGTGCTGACACAATGCTTACGAGCGTATTCAGCGGATGGGCGAGGGCGATGATGGCTCCCAACGCAGTGAAGGACATGTTGACTGCCAGCCAATACCAAAACATCTTGATCCCTTCGGTATGTCCAAGATGGAAGAACCCGTATACGAAGATACCAACGATAAGTAGAGGAAAACCCCAGGAAACGATCTTTCCGGATTTTCCCGGTTTGGGAGTGGTACTGATATCTGAAAGATCCGTACCAATTTTTTCTTCCTCAAGAGCCTGAATCGTCTTGATGATACCGCTCTGATGCCCAGCCCCAATGACTGCCAGCTTTTTCTCGCCAGGTGATTGATAGATGCTGGTTGCCAGGTATCGATCGCGTTCATCGATGAGAACTTCCTTCACCGAAGGCAGCTCCTTGGCCATTTCATCCATCATGTTTTGCATGACATCTGATTTCTTTAAAGTTTCCAGCTCTTCTTCGGAGATTTTCTCATTGCTGAAAACAGCACTGATGATCGTGGCGATAAGCTTTGCCTTATTCCAGAGATTCGATTTTCTCCAAGCCCTGCTCAACGTTACCTGAATTTCGCGGTCACAAAGAGAGAATGGGATTCCTTTCTCCTTGGCAAGACGGGCGGCGCTGAGGATTTCCTGTCCAGGGGCGCTTCCTGATTGATCGCCCATACGTTTCTGGAAGGAAGCAAGAGCCATATTCGCTACCAATAAAAAACCTTTGTTTTCCTTGATGACTTTCTTGACATCCATATTGGACCATGCTGATTGGTCCTCTTTGTTTTTCATTCTTCCTGCATCAAGTTCAAGGCAGATATGGTCAGGCTGTTCAGTTTCTATAACCTGTTCTACTTCATCCACACTCTCTTTGGAAACATGGGCAGTTCCAACTAAAAGAATCTGCTTTCCATTAGCGAGGGTGAGACGGTGAAAGGTGTCACTCATTTTTTCATCAGTCATGAAGACAACTATACTCAAGGAATGAATGATAAACAAGGGAATTTGACATGCATGTAGGATTCATATATTGTGAGCTGACATGGAAACACTCTGGTATTTGGTCAAACTGACCATAGCTTTGGTTCTGGGGATGGGTACAGCACGTATCCTAGGAGCCAATCGATTCACGCGTTTTGCCTCTTATTCCCAAACTTTATTGGTCTGGCTCTTGCTCTTTTTCATGGGGGTGAATACCGGAAGTATAGATGGAATAACCAGCCAATTTGCCACTATTGGCAGCTCAGCTTTCATTCTTACCAGTTTTGGTGTTGCAGGTACGGTATTTGTCGCAATTGTTTTATCACTTTTGCAGAATCCAGCATTGAAGGCAGAAGAGATTGCGATAGCAAAACGAAAGGAGCAAAGCGTGCTCCGTCGAATCTATGATATTCTTAAAGAACCCTTGATTTTGGTTTCCATCGTAATCCTAGGCATTACCTTCCGTTTGACAACCAACTTGTTCTCTTGGTTTAAAAGCTCTTTGGTTACGTACCTTCTTTATGCATTGCTCTTTTTTGTAGGGATGGGGATGGTACACAGGAAGATCAGCTTCAAGGGAGTTCTCTCTGATAAGAGCCTAATTTTTCTTCCCATCTATACCATCTTGGGGACATACCTGGGAGCCATTGGGGCAGCATTCTTTACTCCATTCAGCCTGAAAGAAGTAATGGGAATGCTCAGTGGGTTTGGATGGTATTCCCTTTCGGGAATTATGATCAGTGATTTGGGCTTTCCTTTGTTGGGTTCCATCTCCTTTCTTTCCAACTTGCTCAGGGAGAGTTTCTCATTTTTCTTGATACCCTTATTCGGGAGACTTGGAAAGAAATATTACAACCCAGCAGTTTGTACAGCAGGTGCTACCAGCATGGATGTCACCTTGGTGTTGCTATCATCTCATTTTGGAGTGAGAACCATGTTGGGGTCCATTTACCATGGCGTGATCATAAGTTTGGCCGCCCCACTGTTGATACCGTTGTTCTTTTAAGAATTCGCCCACAGTTGAGCTATGATTGTCAGGGGATTTTCTTTGAGCAGTCGTAGGTAGATATGCTCGTTTTCCTCGAATAATATTGGATATACCACTTTGAGGGATTCAATTGAGGACGGAGGTGCCATCTGAATAAAAGAGTATGAACCTTCCTTCAGATAAAAAGGCGCATCTACTTTTGGAAGGGGAAGCCCCCGTTCAATCAAATTCTTTGTTTCTTCATCGAACGCTTGCTGTATTCCGACAAATTGGAGAGTCCCTTTTTGGGAAAGGGCAATGCATCCCTCGGTGCCTATTTCTTGGGAATCAAGAAAAGTAAGCATTTGCTTAAGAGCATCTTCTGCATCTTTTGTAGGGAACGTAGCCTTTTGGTAAGGAATTTCTTGGTTTAAATGCAATATCATAGACTTGTTTTGGTGCATGGGAGATACTGTAACAGAATGAAAACAGTCGGTAAAGTAGAAAACATCGCCTACACCTTGCTCTATAGGAAGGGGAGTCGGCATATAACAATACGAGTGAGAGCTGATGGAATCGTAAAAGTCAGCTGCCCTTATGGCATCTCCAAAGCAGCAGTGGAACGGGTAATCCTGAATAATAAACAGAAAGTGCTTGATACCATCGCCCAACAACAAAAGTATCTGCATACCTTTGGGGATGGTGAACTGTTTTTATATGAAGGACAGGAGTATAGCTTATCCCTCGTCCGAGGGAACCGTAATAGAATATTCCTTGAAGACATACAAAGGAGAGTGCAGACCCTTTGGTAGTGTGCGCCATGATAAAAGACCTCTATAGGGAACAAGTCAGATCTCGGGTAATCCCTTTGCTCGCATATTGGTCAGAACAGCTTCAGGTACCCGTTCCTCCGTATTCTGTAAGAGATTCAAAGACCCGTTGGGGAAGTTGTTCTGCAAAAGGACGGCTTAACTTTTCCCTGCGATGTCAGGTATTGGATGAGCAACAACTCTCCTATATTGTCCTCCATGAGATGGCCCATCTTTTGGTTTTCAATCATTCAGCAGTGTTTCATGCATTGCTTTATAAGCATATGCCAACATATAAAATCGTACAAAAATCTATTTTTTCACTACAACGGAAGAGTCAACTCTGTCTCTAATTCACAAGCTTGGTATAATTGTGTATCCTAGCAAAGAGGAGAATTTGATATTATGAAACCTGATATGCTTGCAGATGGCGTCTATCGTGTGGCGGCGAAAGTCGGCAACCGTGACCTGTTCGAAGGAATATGGCCCATCCCCGATGGAGTTATGCTGAACTCATATGTGATTAAGGGTACAGAAAAACGTGTATTGATCGATCTAGTCAAAGATTGGGATGGAGCACTTAGTGCCGTCAATTCCCAGCTGGAAGACCTTGAGGTTGGAGAAGAAAATCTTGATTACATCGTGATAAACCATATGGAACCGGATCATACCGGTGCAATGGCCCAAATCATCAAGCACTACCCGAATGTAGAAATCCTGTGTTCTGCAAAGGCTGTGCCACTCATCAAGCATTTTTATAAAATCGAAGACAATGTAAGAGCCGTAAGTGATGGGGAAACCCTTGATCTCGGTGGAAAGACATTGCAATTCTTCATGACTCCGAACATCCACTGGCCTGAAACTATGATGTCCTACTTGGTTGAGGATAAAATTCTTTTCAGTTGTGATGGATTTGGTTCGTTTGGAGCCTATGATCATTGTTTTGATGATGAGCTTACCAAGGAAGAAACAGAAAAGCTTGCTTCTGAAACCGAGCGCTACTATGCAAATATTGTGTCCTCTTTTTCTTCTTTTGTACTCAGAGGAATAGCAAAGTTTGACAATGTAGAAGTAAAGATGGTTGCTCCCAGCCACGGTGTGGTCTGGAGAAAGGAACCAGAGAAAATAATTAATTGGTATAAGACTCTTGCTACCTATGCACAAGGGCCGAGAGAGAAGGAAGTGGCTGTGGTATGGTCCAGCATGTATGGAAATACCCAAGCTCTGCTCTCCTCTGTCGTTGAAGGACTGGAAAGCGAAGGCGTTGTGGTCCATGTGTTGCAAGTTCCCCAAACCCATGAATCTTTCGTGCTTGAGAAAGTATGGAGAAGCGAAGGGCTTGTGATCGGGATGCCCACCTACGAATATAAGATGTTCCCTCCCATGTACCATGTTCTGGACATACTGGAAAGAAGTCATGTACAGGGAAGAAAGACCATGAGATTTGGTTCTTTCGGATGGTCCGGTGGAGCCCAAAAACAGTTTGATGAATTTTCTACTTCCATGAAATTGGATTGCCGAGGTAATGTCGAATATCAAGGTTCACCAACTGAGGAAGATAAGAAGAAAGCCTATGAGCTTGCCAAGGCTCTAGCCAAAGCCGTCAAAGAGAGCTAATTAAAATACTAATTGATAAAAACCCCTTTTCTTGAGTGGAAAAGGGGTTTCGCATTATGAACGGGTTTGTTCGATAAAAGTTTGGAACAATGGGAGCATCTCAACTCCCATACTTTCCGGATGCCATTGCACCGCGAGGCACCAGGGGCCTCCTTGGATCTGGATTGCCTCGATAGAACCATCCTTGCTGGTTGCCAATACTTTTGCATTTGGAGCCAAAGCATCAATACATTGGTGATGCAGGCTGTTTACTCCGATTTCCTTGGTACCAAGGATGTCTCTTATCAATCCATTCTCATCCAACATTACTTGATGGCTCACTGAATCGAAGTGCTCCAAGTCAGGATGGACAATACTGCTGTCCTTTCTTAAACGATAATCTTGGAAAAGGGTCCCCCCCTCTGCCACGTTGATGAGTTGGCATCCACGACAAATCCCAAATACAGGCTTGTTTTGGTTACGAGCAGTATGATAAAGATTCAACTGGAACCTGTCAGTTTCCATACAACTGGTACCACACACATCCCGTCGGGTTTGCCCGTACCAAGATGGATCAATATCTGGACCACCTGGGATGAGAATACCATCACAAAGTCCAACAAGTTCCTCAAGGTTATTGTCTGTAACCGAAATTACAATGACCGAAGCTCCACTCTGTTCCAATTTCGAGACATATCCTTCATTGGTAAACATCCGACGCAAGGTGGGGAAGGCAGAAGTTGGAGGGGCTTTGTCATACCCCCCCGCTATTCCAATGATTGGTCTTCTCATTTAATTATCGAAAGCAACTGTCGGGTGAAGCCACTGATCCGTTGTACAGAGGAGATGCTGAGCCGTTCTTTTACCGAGTGGACACCGAACATATCAGGGCCGAAAGAGACTGAATCCATACCTGGAATTCTGCTGTTGATGATGCCGCACTCAAGACCAGCATGGATTGCAGTGATGACGGGCTTTTTCCCGCTGTATTCTTCATATGCTTTTGCACAGAATCCTGTCAAAGCTGAAGAAGGGTCGGGGGTCCAAGCAGGATAGGCTCCTTCCATTTTTACTTTTGCTCCTGCAAGTTGAAATACTGATGCAAACCTTCTTGCGATATCGTCGCGAGCAGAGAGTACTGAAGAGCGATGGCTGGAAATGACAGTAAACGCATCTTTTTCCAAACGCATGATTGCCAGGTTTGAAGAGGTTTCTACAATTCCTGGAATGGTAAGACTCATTGCATCAACCCCATGCGGAGCTGCATACAGCGCAGTAATGAATTTTTTGCTTGTTGCAACATCAACCGCTTTCTCTGGTGTTTCCACCTGCTCGAGTGTCAACGCAATGCCGGGATCACTGATTGCGTATTCTTCTTTCAGGATTTGTTGTGTCTGGGAAACCAAAGCTTTGAGCGTTTCGATTTGATGGTCTGCCACGATAAAGCTAAACGTACATACCGATGGGATGACGTTGCGTTTGGTCCCACCTTCCGCTTCGAAGATCTGCAAGGTAGGGATTTGACTCAGTGCACGGGAGGCAACCTTGATGGCATTTGCCAGTTGCTTGTGGATCTCTCCACCACTGTGGCCGCCAAGCATGCCGTTTGCAGTGAGCTTGAAGGCTGAATGAGCAGACGGTACCTGTTCCCATGTTACAGGGAGTGTAACATCTACCTCTATACCACCGGCACATCCGATATAAATAACACCTTCTTCCTCACTATCCAAGTTTATAAGCAATCGGCTTTGTACGTTTTCTGGCTCTAATGCAAAAGCACCGGTCAAGCCGGTCTCTTCACTGATGGTAAAAATTCCTTCCAAAGGCCCATGCTTACAATCCTTGTCAGCAAGAATTTCCAAAGCGATGGCGATGGCAATGCCGTTATCTCCCCCCAATGTTGTTCCATTTGCTCTCAGGAAATCCCCATCAACTACCAGTTCAATCGGATCTTTGGTAAAGTCATGATTGCTCCAGCTTTCTTTCACACAGACCATGTCCATATGTCCCTGCATTGCAACGGATGCTCTGTCCTCGTATCCTGGATATGCTTTTTTTCGGATAATGACGTTGCCGATAGTATCAACAATTGATTCGAGGCCGTGCTCTTTTGCAAATTGTACGAGATATTGGCGAACTCCCTCTTCATTCCCTGATTCTCGGGGAATATCGGACAGCTCAGAGAAATACTTCCATAGCTCTTGTGGTTCAAGCCCCTTTACCGCTTCTTGCATACTATCAAGCTCCTTTCTTAGATTTCAGGCGAATCGATCTCTGATCAAATTTCCATCAACAAACAAACCTTTGAGTTGCATTCTGTCATCCAGCACTACGATATCCGCCTTATAGCCAGGAACAAGCATTCCTTGCTTTTGGAAGCTGTAAATTCTGGCAGGGTTGGTCGAACTCATTTGACTGGCTTGTTGAATTGGGATTTCCCAATCAACCACATTCTTCATACCTTGCAGCATCGTTAAGCCTGAGCCTAAGAAAAGGCTGGGATCTTTCTTACTGATGAAAGCGCCATCCGGACCTACGTAGCACTCTTCCCCGTTGGCCATCAACTTCCCACCTTGTTGTTTTGTCGGTTTGAGGCTGTCAGTAATCATGACGATATTATCGACAGGTTTTTCTCTTAACAGCATCTTTATCAATTCTGGATGTACATGTACTCCATCACAGATAACCTCACACTGCATGTCTCTTTGGATGAGGATTGCACCTACGGTTCCAGGGTTGCGGTGGTGCAACCGGCTCATTGCATTAAAAAAGTGGGTGGAGTGGAAGATTCCGCATTGCATGCCTTCCATGATGTTTTCGTAGCTTGCGTTTGTATGGCCTGCAAGTAAAACGATGTTACGTTCACGAGCTAATAGTGCCAACTCTCGCATATGTTTCAACTCAGGGGCTACCGTCATGCAGATAACCTTTCCTTCACCTGCATCAATCAGTTGGTTAAAGATATCAAGGTCAACTGGAATGACCCCTTCTGGATTTTGAGCTCCAATACGTTCGATTGAGATGAAGGGTCCTTCTATGTTGACCCCCATGATCTTAGCACCTTCTTCCTTGCCCATAGCTTCTACAATGGCTTTTATCCCAGCAAGCATGACGTCAAGCTTATCTGTGTAGATGGTCGGCATGAAGGCACTGATACCGAAGTCTGCAAGCCGTTCACTCATTTTCAGAATGGAATCGACTTGGCAATCTTCAGTCCCATATCCTCCGATACCATGTATATGGGAATCGATGAAACCAGGCATGATGAAAGATCCCTGGACATCAATCATAGTGGTATCACTGGGGAATTTCTTCTCGGGCAATCTTCTCATATTGAAGATATCTCCGATCTCACCTCTTTCATCTATATAGAGGGCACAATCCTTCAGCTTGGCATAACCGGTAACGACAGTGCCATTGGTTAGTACAGTTCGTAGACTCATAGTAAAGACACCTCTCTTCTATAGTCTCAACTATACGGTCATATCAAAAACAGGTCAATGAAAGGTGGTCAGGTCATTGAGCCAAGTACCACGTTTGATACGGAAAAGACCAATAAAAACTTTTGATATTTCTTCCATGCCAACCAGAATGTACACTTCAAATATCGGCAGATGGAAAGCGAATACCCCTAAGAAAGCCAAAGGAACCCCAACGGCCCAAACACCGAACATCTCAGCAAACATAGAGTATTTAGTATCACCGCCACTTCGTAGGATTCCTACGATGATGACCATATTGATGCTCTTGAATGGGAGGAGCATTGCATGGATATAGATACAATAGCTTGCTAGTTGCCTTACATATTCGGAAATATGGAAGAAGTGGGTGAAAGAAGGAGCAATGGATGCTTCGAGAATTCCCATTGCAATACCTACTAAGAGAGAAGTAATAATGAATCGTTTTGCATAGATCCGAGCAAGATCATACTGTTTTTCCCCGATCTTTACCCCGATCATAATAAGGGCTGCATTTCCTACACCCATCATTACGACAAAGAAAAGATTTCCTACCGATTCAGCCACATTTATTGAGGCAATTGCCTCTATCCCGATATGGCTGTAAGCAATCTTATAGGTAGTAATACCCAATGCCCAGAAAAATTCATTCAGGATAACAGGTAAGCTTGTTGGGATTATGTGTTTGAGAAATTGCCTGTTCCAAGAGAATGCTTGCTTACTCTTGATTGCAATGACAGGGTGCTTCTTATATACGATCCAAAGCAGAACAACAACCTCAATACCACGACTAATTGCTGTCGCGATGGCAGCACCGGCTACCCCTAATTCAGGGAATGGGCCGATTCCGAAGATGAGCAGATAGTTGCCTAGTGCATTCAGGCTCAATGATACCAAGGCTACCTTCAAAGGAGTCTTTGCATAGTTGATAACTCTAAGGGCTGTAGCCAGTACTTGACTGATTGCAGTGAAGAGATAGCTGATTGCCACAATCTTTAAGTATGATATGCCACTCTCTACCACCATTGTTTCAGTAGTGAAGATATGCATGATCTGGCGTGGTACAAAGAGCGATGCCAGGGTAAACACCAATGCACCTGCCCCTGCAACGGTAATGGAGATGCCCAGCACCTTTTGGATGTTGGTCTCGTTCCTTGCTCCCCAATATTGGCTGAGAAAAATTGCAGATCCGCTGCAGACTCCGAAAAAGAGCAGGCTGATAAGAAAGAATATCTGATTAGCCAACGCAACAGCGGCTATCGATTCTTCCCCCAGTTGTCCGATCATCACGGTGTCTACAAAGGAGAGTGAGTTGTTGAGCAATGACTGGAAGACTACCGGGAGGGCAATCGTAACCAGTTTTGTAAAAAATTCTCTCTTTTCAGAGATTGGCTTGTCCACGGGGTTTACCGTCTTGCGAGGAGGATTCTCGACAAGTCTTTCCTTTTCGCTTTTTCCAAGGCCTCAAGGACCAAGGGGCGGTTTTCTTTCCTATTGAACTGCAGGAGGGCTCTTTGCAGATGACGTTCCCGTCCTTTGGGAACATAGATACTGGCAAACCGCTTGCCAGGTCGGGGATCCAGACCTGTATAATACATACAGGTCGAGACGGTACCGGGAGTGGGGTAGAACTCCTGTACCTGATCAGGGATAAACTGGAGTTTGTTCAGATACAAAGCAAGTTCAATCGCATCGGAAAGCGTACTTCCTGGGTGTGCGGCTATAAAGTAAGGTATCAGGTACTGCTTCTTTCCAGCTTGCTCAGTAGTCTCCTGGTAGAGGTCGGAGAATTGATCAAACAATTCAGATCTAGGTTTTCCCATTGCATCCAAGACATGGTCACTTACATGTTCTGGGGCAACTTTCAGTTGTCCGCTCACGTTATATCGTACGAGGTGGTGCATAAATCGCTTTCGGGTTGTTTCGTCACAAACTTCCAAGAGGTAGTCGTATCGAATCCCACTGCGGATGAACACCCGTTTTACATTCTTAATCGCTTCTATTGCTTCGAGAAGATCGAGGTACCGTGCATGGTAATCTTTCAAGTTCTTACAGGGCCCGGGGAAAAGACACTCTTTGGTTGCACACGGACCGTATTCGGTTTGTCTGTCACAAGCCAAGCCTTGGAAATTTGCGGTTGGTCCTCCCAAATCATGGATATAGCCTTTGAATCCAGGGTGGGCAGCCATCCGCTTTGCCTCACGAACCAATGATTCCTTGCTGCGAGTCTGTATCATCCTGCCTTGGTGGCTGGTGATGGCACAGAAAGAACAGGAACCAAAGCATCCACGGTTGCTGGTAATGGAGAATTGGACTTCCTCAAGCGCTGGGATACCGCCTGCAGCCTCGTAATCAGGATGTGCATCAAGGGTGAATGGCAATTCATGAAGTCTGTCAAAGAAAGCTTCTTCCAACGGTAGGGCAGGTGGGTTTTGTACCACCAAACGATTCATACAAGTTTGGATTACACGCTTGCCAGCAATAGGGTTTTCTTCTTTTTTCTGCAAGGCGAAGGCCTGGGCATAAAAACGCTTTCCATCCTCTGTGGGAGTGTTGGATTGTTTGTCCCGGTCACTTACTTGCTCGAAGGAAGGAAGTTCTACGGTGGGGAAATTGTCTTTGTTAAAAGATAACGGGTTTGTAGCATATACAGTACCTGGGATATCCGTAAGGTCCTTGATTGATTCTCCTCCGTCCAGTCGGTGGGTAATCTCAAGTAACTGGCGTTCTCCCATGCCATACACCAATAAATCAGCCTTTGCATCAAGGATAATGGGTTTTCTGACTTTGTCAGTCCAATAGTCATAGTGGCTGAAGCGACGCAGTGAAGCTTCCAACCCGCCGATGATGATCGGAATATCTTTCCCGTATGCTTCCCTGGCTTTCGCTGTGTACACCAAGGTAGGACGATCAGGTCGCTTTCCTGCCTTGCCGCCGGGGGTGTACTCGTCCTCGCTTCTGGGCTTGTTGTTGGCTGTATAGTGGGAAACCATACTGTCGATATTTCCTCCGCTGATAAGCGCACAAAGCCGAGGTTTTCCCAATTTGAGAAAATCTTTTGTTGAGAACCAGTCGGGTTGTGCGATAATACCAACACGATATCCTTCTTTCTCTAGCATTCTGGCCAGCAGGGCCAATGCAAAAGATGGATGGTCGACATAAGCATCTGCGCTTATGAACGCAATGTCTATTTGGTCCCAGGAGCGTTGGTGTAAATCTTCTTGTGTTGTAGGAAGAAATGCAGAGCGAGGAGCGTATGTTTTCACAACGCCATCATAGGGGATAGACAGGTTGGTGTAAATAGGAAGAAGGAGTCATGTAATGGCAAAACAAGAGCTATACATAATATTGAATCCTCATGCCGCGAAAGGAAAAGCAAAGAAACAAGAACCAAGGATCAAAGCCTTGTTTTCAGATGCAGGGTATCAAGTGACGCTCTCTTACACTGAAAAGGGAAAAGGGGCAGAAAACCTTGCATTTCAGGCAACCTGTGATAAGCGTGATATAATCATAGCAGCTGGTGGCGATGGAACTGTCAATGAAGTGGTGAATGGAATTCTCAAGGCAGTGCACGAGCAAGGTCTTCCTGTTCCGAAATTGGGTGTGATCCCAATAGGGCGTGGCAATGACTTTGCATGGGGGATGGGGATTCCCGAGAATCTGGTCTCTGCCTGCAAGGTGATTATCCAAGGCAAACTCAGGACTATCGATGCAGGAATCGTGTACGGAGGCAAATACCCAGAAGGTCGCTATTTTATCAATGGTTTGGGTGTTGGGTTTGAGCCGTTGGTCAATTTTCTTGCAAGCGATTTCAAGCATGTTTCAGGTACACCCAGCTACGTACTGGCTTTGATCCGGATTTTGATCAACTATCCCGCTCCCTATACGGTGACGATTTCCTTGGATGGCAAAGAGGTCCATGTGAAAACCCAACAACTTTCTGTATGCAATGGCAGACGTATGGGTTCGGCTTTCTTGATGGGACCTGATGCCATTTTCGATGATGGTGTATTTGATGTAGTGTATGCCAACGCCCCAATACCCAGCTATAAACTGGTTCCCCTGGCTCTTTCCTTTTTCAAGGGAGGGCAAGTTAAGAAAAAGGAATTCAGCGTAGAGAGGGTAAAAAAGCTCAGTATGATCAGTAGCGACTATCCAATGCCTGTTCATGTTGATGGAGAGGAGATTTCCAAAGGTTGCATGGAGATTACAGCTGAGATTTTAGAGAAAATACTTCCTGTCTTCTGCTAAGAGTTTGGGTATATTTGAAAACCGTGTCTAGGGGGGGTACGTAAAGAATATTTGATAGATAAATTGTAGTTTTATTAAAAATTGAGTCTATGCGATTTGGCTACAATTTACTATTTTATATATGATTAGGAGGTTTTTTGCTAAGCAAAAAGCCTGTTTTTGAATATTTTAGATGTTTTTGAAACTTACCGTAAATGTGATTGACTTCTCCCTAAAGAGAGTTTATCTTTAACAATGCGCGTTTTGTGTAGTTTTTCTGTGTAACCGATAAGTAAGGAGCTCCCAATTTGATAAAGGATATGGTGCCGTTCGTACATTTTTATGATCAGGATTTTGTCGATATGTATGACAGATCTTGGGTATGGATTGACGAACTCTGGAAACAAGGAACCGAAGATAATGGCATGAATGGTTCCTATCTTTCTTATCCTGGCCAGACAACCTTCAATCAGTATTTATCCTGTTTCTCTTCTCTATTTCTGGTGTATAGCAACCAGAATAACTCACCGTTTCCTTTGCTTGATTATTTTTATCAGAAGCAAGAAGCAAATGGAGCTATTCGTGGTGAGTATTCTATAGAAGATGGAAAGCCGGTTTTTACGGCGACAAACCCAGAAGGGATATTCCCTCCTCTTTTTGCCTATGTTGAACATAGCTTTTACCATAAGGTTGGAAATAAAAAGAGACTGAAAGAGATTGTTCCAGTTCTTGAGAATTATTTTTCATGGATTCAAGCAACGTTCCAAAAGCCCAACGGGCTTTTCTCTGTTCCTATAGAAGCTTGTCAAACCGGGAATATCCCACGTGAGCATGTATATTATCCTCTGGATTTCAATGCTCAGTTGGCAGTTAATGCTCTCTATATGTCTGCGATTGGTGATATTCTCAACGACAAGGAATTGAGTTTTCGCTATAAGCGAATTTATTTCTCCTTGAAGACAAGAATCAACAGCATGATGTGGGATCCTGAGACGAACTTCTATTATGATTTGGACATCAAAGAGAATAGGCTTCCGAACAAGTTTATCGGTGCATATTGGGTCATGCTTGCAGAGATTCCCAATGATGAAAGAGCAGCCTATTTGATTGAGTACCTTAAAGATCCGAAAGAGTTTGGTACGGATAACCCATTCCCAGGCGTTCCTGTTTCTTCTCCTTCATTCAGTGAGGATGGAAATGGTCATTGCGGTGGCGTACTTCCGGTCAATACATTCATGGTGATCAAGGGATTGGAAAAATTCAACCAATTCATCTTTGCCCGTGAGTGTGCAATTAGGCATATGTACTTCCTTCTCGATACCTTGCATCCAGATTCTGATACCATTGGGGATGTATGGGAAGCCTACTTGCCTAATAAGGACGGATATTCAAAGACAACCGAAATCGCCGATTTCCCAAGAAAGAGATTGATGTCGTTCGCAGGGTTGGTAACCATCACGTTGATGATAGAGAATATCATAGGTTTGGATATCTCCCTACCTCGTAAGACGGTTGATTGGGTGATGCCTTCCTTGGAAGCAATGGGTATTGAGAATCTGTCATTGAAACGGAATATGATCACCATCCTCAGTAATAAGACTGACCGTGGTTGGGAAATTCGTCTTGAGAGTGAGAAGCTCTACTATTTCACCATTGAGATCCTGGGGGAGAATAAGAAGAAAACTCTTCCTATCCCATCAGGCAAATGCTCGATGCTGATCGATAAACTATAATATGGCTTGGCTCGGTAAACTTTTTGGAGGCACCTTCGGATTCATGTTCGGAGGGCCTCTTGGTATGATCGCAGGTTTGGCTTTTGGCCATATGTTTGATAAGGCTGGAGAGACCGGACAAACTCAAGCAACACATACTTCCTATACGACATTGGATCGGGAGCAGATGATTTTCTTCGTCGGTGCCTTCTCCATGCTTGCTCGGATAGCCAATGCAGACGGTCAGGTGTCTTCTCATGAGCGACAAAAAGTGCTGGAGTTCATCCGACAGGATCTTCGCCTAGGGTATCGTGAAGAAGAAGCTGCTATGCGTGTTTTTGATTCTGCCCTTACTGGTGGCGGTACCTTCGACCAGTTTGCCGCTCAGTTCTATCAGAATTTTAACCATGCTCCGAATATCCTTCAGTTGATGATTGATATTTTCTGTAGGGTAGCTGCAGCGGATGGTACGATCTCTCATAATGAGGATGCAATGATTCGGCGTGCAGCGGCGATGTTCCACCTCAGTGATAGTTTCGTGCAGATGTTGTACAATCGATACGGTTCAAAGACAGATGCCTCTGATAAGGCTTATGCTGCCCTCAATCTTTCCCGTTCCGCCACTGATGAAGAAGTGAAACGTGCGTATCGCAAACTCAGTATCGAGTTCCATCCCGACACCCTTGCCTCAAAAGGTATGGGAGAAGAGTTCCTTGGCCATGCAACGGCAAAGTTCAGGGAAATCCAGGATGCGTATGATGCGATCAAAAAAGAACGCGGAATCAAATAAATAGAATAGCTTAGAAATTTACCCTTCCGCGTAATGAACGTGCAAGGGTGATTCTGTCTGCATATTCCAAATCACCTCCAATCGGAAGTCCGCTGGCAAGCCGGGTAATGGAGAGCTCTGGATGATCTTTGAGAATATGTCTGAGGTACAGGGCTGTAGTATCTCCCTCTTCGGTAGGGTTCGTTGCAATGATCAACTCTTTGAATTGCCCCTCATCGATACGTTTGAGCAGTTTCGAGAAAGAGAGCTGTTCTGGACCAATGCCATCCAGTGGGCTGATTGCTCCTCCTAGAACATGATAGAGTCCGTCATATGCTCCACTCGATTGTATGGTCAGCACGTCCTGCGGCTCTTCAACAACACAGAGCAACGTTCTATCACGAACAGGGTCTGAACAGACAGGACAAGGATCCGTCTCGGTAAAACTCCCGCATACAGAGCATGGGAAGATACGATCTTGGATGGTTGCAATTCCTTGTGCGAGGGTCTGGTTGTAACTTTTTTCTGTCTTAATCAGGTGATAAGCGAGTCTGGAGGCACTTTTTGGACCAATGCCGGGGAGACGGGAAAGTGTCTGGATAAGCGTATCTAATGCTGTCATGTTCAGACCTGTGAGCCAAAAGGTCCTGCGTATTTCATTCCTTCGCTCTGGATCTTCTGCTGGATTTTTGCTGAGGCATCATTGAAAGCACTGGTGATGAGTACTTGCAGGGTTTCTAGATCCTCCGGATCAACAATATCTTTTTCAATATGTACATCAGTTACTATAAACTTTCCATTGATGGTGACCTCGACCATACCAGCACCTGCGCTACCGGTGGCTGTGATGGTGGGAAGCATTTCCTGCATCTTTTTGACATTCTCTTGAATGCCTTTTATATTTTTTAATAGTTCGAATGGGTTGTTCATATCCATTTTGGTGTATTCCTTGTCAGTTTGTTTGTTGTATGACCTCGCCACGAAACATCGAGGCGATTTTTGATATCATCTGGTCTTCTACCTGTACCTGCTCTTCCTGCTTCTTGGCTTCGGAACAGTGGAAGTGTATAGGCCCATGAAAACCTGATATTTCCTTTACAAGGTTTCTGAATTGCTCTTCATTCTCCTCTGCTTTGTTTTGGCAAAAGGCAGTGGAGAAGGTGAGGTTCAAAACCCCTTGGTCGTTCGATACTCCTGTAATTGCCTGGGCAACCTGGGAAAGCAGCGGAGCTGAAGAGAGCTTACTCACCAAAGCAGGTAAATCTGTTTGGGCGAATGGTCGTTGCTCCGCCTTCTTTTCTTCCTTTCTTTCCTCCTGTTGGGGAACAGCGGCAGGCCTTTGTGTTTGTACAGGAGCTTTTGGAGGAAGAACTTCAGAAGCCGTAGGTGAAATTTTAGAAGCTTCAACTTTCTTTGGTGGAAGTTTTACACTACCGGAAAGTACTTCTTCCCTCATTTGTGCAATTTTCTTTACCAAGGTGGTTGAGGAAACTACATAGGGCAGGCTTCCCAAGCGGGAGATAAACAGTTCAAGTTCAAAACGTGGATTCAGAGAATAACGAATATCTCGATAGAGCTTCAGCAACATTTCCAACGCCGCTTCCAGTTGCTCGCTGGTATAGGCGTTTCTTAAAGAGAGCGGAATTCTTTCCGATTGTATTCCCAGTACTGCGTCCTCATGGATTCCTGCTTTGATAAAAAGAAGACTTCTAAAGAAAAGGGTAAAGTCTTTGATACATTGTTCTACGGAAACACCGGCGAACAGCAACTGCTGGACTTCAAGCAGTGCTTTGCTGGCCTCTTCATTCAGCAGTAAAGAAACAATATTGGCAATTTGATCGATTCCAACCAACCCAAGCTTGCTGCTGATTTTCTCCATGGTGATGTGGCCTTGGCTGAACGAAACCACTTGGTCGAACAAGGTGTATGCATCACGCATGGAACCGGTAGACTCTTTTGCAATCCAGAATAGTGCATCATCATCTGCTTCTACTTGCAACTCATTTGCAGCATCCCGAAGACAGGTTTTTATCATATCCAAGTCAATAAGTTGGAAATGAAACTGTTGGCATCGGGAACGGATTGTTGCCGGAACTTTTTGCAATTCAGTGGTCGCAAAGATAAAGATGATGTAGGCAGGGGGTTCTTCAATGGTTTTCAAAAGTGCATTGAACGCACTGGTGGAAAGCATATGGACTTCGTCGATGATATAAATCTTGTATTTGCTCGTCTGAGGAGGGAACAGTACCTCATCCTTGATTTGACGGATATCGTTTACGCTGGTATTGCTTGCACCATCGATCTCTATGACATCAACACTGTTTCCTTGGGTGATTTCACGGCAGTTGGAACAAACCCCACAGGGAGTGGGCGTAGGGCCTTCCTGGCAATTCAATGCTCTGGCAAGGATACGGGCAGATGAAGTCTTGCCTACACCTCTGGGGCCACTGAACAGATAGGCATGGGCAATTCTTCCTTGTTCAATTGCATGTTTGATCGTTGATACCACGAATTCTTGGCCCACAAGGCTGTCAAAAGATTGCGGGCGTTTCCTGGTAGCTGTTACTTCATATGCCATGTGAACTCCTCATAGAATAGACCCTGTGAGTATACCATACTTTGTAATCAAGGAATAGAAGATACAGGTTTTGGGGAGGTCACAGAGAGAAGTGAAAAGATAGAAAAACCCAGCCAACAAATCGCCTGTGTCTCATGGGCAATTCACTTACCGCTGCTACCTTCCGGTCCTGACGGGGTTGGGTGAGAGCACATAGCACAGAATCTGTTGACTGGGAAATAAATACGGAGAGGGAGGGATTCGAACCCTCGGTGCCTTTCAGCACATACGCCTTCCAAGCGTACACCTTCGACCACTCGGACACCTCTCCAAGGAACGAAATGAACGGTTTACAGAAAAAAGAATCCAAGCTAATCGGAGAGAGAGGGATTCGAACCCTCGGTACCGTCAGACGGTACAACGGATTTCGAGTCCGTCTCCTTCGACCACTCGGACATCTCTCCCAGTGTGTTTATGACCGTTACACAAACGCAATTATGAGACCAAAAGGATTCGAACCTTCGACCCTCAGTTCCGCAAACTGATGCTCTATCCAGCTGAGCTATGGTCTCGTTTATGCAAAAAATCTATTACGGAGAGGGGGGGATTCGAACCCCCGGACCCGTTACCAGGTCAACTCCTTAGCAGGGAGCCCGATTCGGCCACTCTCGCACCTCTCCAACTATAAAAAAACTCTTTTCTTCATCTAGATAGATGAAAGAACGGAGAGAGGGGGATTCGAACCCTCGGAGACTCGCGCCTCAACGGTTTTCAAGACCGCCTCCTTCGACCGCTCGGACATCTCTCCAAACAGACCTCAGCCAAGGCGCACAAATGTACCCCTCTTAGCTATCAATCGGGTTATCACTATAGTAATTGGCTCAATCTTTGTCAAGAACTTTGGAGACAGAAAAATAAGGGGCAGCTTGCATTTCTTGACAGCTTGAGAAGACCTTGTCATGATGAAACGAACATGAGATTTACACTGCCTGGCAAACGCAAGAAACAACCAACCTTGGTCACTGGTCAAAAAGCACCTGTGAAACAGAAGCTTGAGACGTTCAAGGCGGGTAAACTTGCATCCCTTGCATTGGAATTTACGAATTCGATAATCGACAAATTTGGACCTCGGTTAGCTGGTAGTGAGTCATCTGCAAAAGCTGCAGAGGCTATCGAACAAGCCTATGCTGAGTTCTGCGATACAACGAGCCAGACATCCTGTTCTATCGACACCACACTTCATTCCTTTACTTTGAATGTTGCCGTGTATGTATATCCAATTATTATTGTCTTGATGTTATTCGGATTACCTTGGTTGTCACTTGCTCTTTTTGGCGTATATATCTGGTACGTGACAAGACAATTATATCTGTATCGTCCGCTTAAGTTTCCCAAACGTCCTGTAAGTGAAGGAATCAATGTGCATGGTATCTTGGAACCTGAGCAGGAAGTGCTGCATACCATAATATTCAGCGGTCATCATGACAGTGCCCCCTTGCATCATTTCAATTCCTTGGATCGGTTTTCCTATGCAAAGACAGTTTTATTCCCGATTGTGCTGTTTGCCCTCTCGGGAGTTCTGTCTTTGGTACAAGTTCTTGCTGAATTATTTTCTCTTGTATTATTTCTTCCCAATCTTCCTTCCATTCCAATGCTTATCCTTCTGGGTCTTCTTCTTTTTGCAACTCCTTTTTTATTCCCATTACGTCATTTTTACGAGAAAGAAGGTTCCCCTGGAGCTGGGGATAATCTGGCATCGGTCGGGATGACCGTCGAATTGGCCCGTTATTTCCATTGGAAACGAGAATGCGAAAAACCTCTGAAGCATACCCGTATTATTTTTTGTTCCTTCGATGGGGAAGAGTCAGCACTGCAAGGTTCCAGAGAGTGGTTCAAAACCCAAAAGGAGTTACTTATCGACCCGGTTGTACTGAACTTTGATTGCGTCTACTTTGCTGATCATCTCTCGTTCTTGGAACGAGACATAAACGGCACCCAGAGATTGAGCGAATCCTTGGCGAGACGTTGTGTAGAGATATCCCGTTCAATGGGATATGAGGCCAATAGCGTATCAATCCCACGCCTTGGCGGTGGTACTGATGCTGCTGAGGCAAGTCGAATGGATATACCTGCAACTACACTCAGTGCTGTGAGCTGGGACGATCGATCCAAGCCTTCTGTGTATCATACGAAAGCTGATGTGGTTGAAGCTATTGAACCTAAGGCTTTGGAGACTGCAATCTCTGTTGCGATTAAACTGACAGGCTTGGTTGATTCAGGCTATCTGTGGAGTAAAGAAGAGCCTGATCTTGATGAGCCGGAAAAAGAAATTTCTTTGACATTCTCAAAGCTTACAAGTCGTTGAATACTACGGATGACTGACCGTTGGAGAGCTGTATAATTCTTTGTGCAAGTTCTTCTTTGTTTGCTGTCGGAAGTGTTCCTGAAAGAGAAATTTCGGTTGAAAACTCCTCATTTACGATGGCTGCTTGTACAGTTTCTAGTTCTATTTTTACTAATTCAAATAGGTTATAGGGTATCTTTAGGGTAAATTCAGTCTTATCGATCAAAGCTTCCGTATTTAAAAGGGTGAGAATTTCCCGGACACTATCACCATAGGCTTTTACCAAACCACCGGTTCCCAGCAACGTGCCTCCGAAGTAGCGAATAATCAGGATAAGAATATTGGTAATCTTACTTCCTTTGAGTACTTCCAGAGCAGGACGTCCTGCAGTGTTTTTAGGTTCATGATCGTCACTATAGCTGTAAAGATCTCCATTGGGGCCAACGACCGCAGCATGGACCACATGATTGGCACCAGGATGGTTCACCCTGGTTTGTTGTACAAGTTCCTTTATTTGTGAAAGCTCCTGTATCGGCAAGGCGATGGCAATGAAACGTGATTTCTTCACTTCTATTTCATGCTCAGCCTTTTCAACCAATATTTGCATCCTACCACCTGTGTCCGAATAGATTATCTTGACCCGTTGGGATGGTTTTACATACCAGCCTGCTATGTTCATCCAATAGATTTTTTTCTGCTTCGTCAAGGTTCATATTATTGGTTTCCAAAAGCTGGTCAAGTTGGTTTGGATTTCGGGAGCCGATGAGTATGGTTTCGAGCCCTTGGCTTCTTGCCCATAACAGGGAAAGTTGAGCCATGCTGCATCCTTTTTGTTCTGCAAGCGATGAAAGTATAGTCCGTAGCTTTTGGTAAGCGGGGAATGTTTGAGATGAGAAGACATACAAATCTTTTCTGCTATCCTGGGGGGTATCTGGATGATTGCCTCCCAGTAACCCCAATCCCAGTGGACTGTATCCTACCAGCTTGAGCTGTCGTTCTTGGGCGAACTCAACATAGGAAGGTAGCATATGACTCCAAATAAGGGAGCAGGGAATTTGTAAGACTGAGATAGGTATGTCAGCAAAATGCTTTACCATACTGATAGGAGTATTAGAAACTCCCAAGCGTTTTACAGTACCTTCCTCTAGCAATAAGCTGGCCTCTTCCAGAATTGGACGTACATCAAGAAAGCTGCTTGGCCAGTGGAGATAAAGGGTGTCTATATAGGAAGTTTTCAGGCGGTCGAGGCTCTTTTGGACATCCTTACGGACCATGCCAGGCTGCTTCGGCATGAATTTGGTATCAATGATATATTCTGAACGTTTTGTACCTAGGACCGACCCAAGCAATTGCTCTGCTTGCCCGTTGCCATATGCAGGAGCTGTGTCATAGTGTCTGATTCCTGCGTGCAACGCCCTTTTGAGTGTTGCACGGGAATCAGCTTGACTTTGATCAGTCCAAAAGCCGTGCGAGGGACCGAATTGCCAGCTGCCTAGAGCTAAATCACTCTTCCTCATTATCCTCTTCGATCGTGATTACCTTATCAACCATCTTTTGGTCGTCAAAGATGAAAGAGCCTTCGAACTTCTTGCCTTCCAATGCGAGCGGAAGCCAATGGATATCATCTTCCCACATCTTGTCATAAGGGATTTCTGAAACAGGGCACCAGAAAGGTCTGGCTTCTTCTGTTTCTACCATATCTCCCTCATGCGCATAGGCAAAGTAAACGTAGCCCCGTTCGGACAACCCATCACGGAATTGGAAATTTAATGTTCCTACCATCTTGAGATCATCTACAGAAAGACCAGTCTCTTCGGTAAATTCTCTTTTTGCAGCTTCCAAAGCAGTTTCTGTTTCCTCGATATGCCCACCAGGAGCATTGACCAAGCCTCTGCCAAGACCGGTCTTCTTATCGATCAACAACACTTGGTCATCTTTGAAGAGATAGGTGATAACACAGACTTCCTTGGCTTCCCATAAATCCCAATTGATATCATTTACCGTTAGGGCATCTTTCCATGAATCGGAATCATCTTCCTTTTCTTCAATTGCCCTTTGCTTTTCTTCTTCTTCCTTTTTGGCAGCTTCTTCCGGATGTGCCTTGTAATAGCACTCCTGGCAGAGGTTGTCATCATGCCCGATTATGTGGTTGAAATCGAGTGTCTTGTTGCAATCTGCGCAACGGAAACGGAACGGAAAGGTTCGTTTCCTGAAAATGAAGAATATTCCAATCACGACTGCTAAAACCAACCATGCAAAATTGTGGTTCAGATCTCTTGAAAGAATGGTTACAACCCCAATCTCAAAGAGCAGCAACAGTGCTGCAAGATAAATGGTAGCAAACCGTTTTTTGCTTGAATTTGGAATCTTGCGCTGGGCAAGGTTCAACAGTAGTATGGCAATTAAGCCCCACGTATAGTATTTTTCGATAGTTTGAAGAATCATGATGCTAGCGTATAGGTAGCCAAGAGCTTCGTCAAGCTTGAAGTCTTAATCTCGTTGCTAGCACCTCATTTTTAGAGTAAGCTAGGTAGTATCAGATTCAATGGAGGTTGCCCATGAAAAGAGCAGATGTCGCCAAGTACATCGATCATACCGTTCTCGCAGCAAATGCGATTCGTCCTACAATAGAAAAACTGTGTAAGGAAGCAGATGAATATCATTTTGCATCCGTATGCGTAAACAGTTGTTGGGTTCCCTTATGTGCAAAATTACTAGAGAAAAGTGATGTAATGGTCTGTACGGTTGTTGGATTCCCTTTGGGGGCAATGTCCACAGAAGGAAAGGCTTTTGAAGCCAGCACTGCAGTAAAGGCAGGAGCTGATGAAGTAGATATGGTTATCAACGTTGGTTACCTTAAAAACCATGACGATGACAAGGTGCAGGATGATATTACAGCCGTAAAGAAAGCCTGTGGCAAAGCTCATTTGAAAGTCATTATTGAAACTTGTTTACTTACCGATGAAGAAAAAGTTCGCGCTTGTCGGCTTGCAAAGGCCAGTGGCGCAGATTTCGTGAAGACCTCCACAGGATTTTCAACCGGAGGAGCAACAGCAAAAGACATTGCATTAATGAGAAAGACAGTTGGTCCTGAAATGGGTGTAAAAGCTTCAGGCGGAGTTCGTACTTTTGAAGATGCTGTGGCCATGATTGAAGCAGGAGCAACACGAATTGGAGCTTCAAGCGGCATTGCGATCGTAGAGGGGTAGCATGGCGCGTATTGAACAAAAGATTGAGAGTGCGGATTTCCTGAAAAGTCTGGGATTTCCCACTCTCGATGTCCATGATACATTTTCGCATTTTGATTTTACCCTCCCTGGTCGAAGGGTCCTTTTAATTGGACCCATGGGTTCAGGCAAGACGGAGTTTGCTGCACGTGTGTGGCGTGATGCAGCCATTGCCCAGAAGAAAGGGGAGAAGGTAAGGCAGCTGACAAGCAGCGGGGAAGTCGACCGAAGAAAAGTGTTTTTCATCCGGTCGGAAATCGATGGAGCTAGGTTTACCGAGTATCCGGACGATGCACTTTGTTATCGTAGCGGGTATGTGAGCTGTGGTGATAATATAGCCAAGATCCGTGATTCTTTTGGATTGGAGCAAGTGCTTAAAGACAACCCGACTGTAGGAACCTTTATCATTGATGAAGCATCCTTTTTCGATGAAAGGCTTGCCTATGTCGTGCGTAATCATAGTTATGAACGCGGAGTGATGTTCATATTCCCTACATTGATTCTTAATTTCAGAAGGGATTTGTTCAATTCGACGGCTCGTCTCATGCTTGATATCGCAACCGATGTCATTCCTCTTACTGCCTATTGCGAGCATCCTGATTGCATCAACGATGCTTTTTATACGTATCGTTATTATCAAGTAAACGGTCAAGAATGCCCGGCTCTCTATTTTGATCCTCTCATCATTGTAGGCGGAGATGCACATAAAGACAGTTCCTTGGAACCGAACTATGCGGCTCGGTGTGATGAACACCATTACCTACCAGGCAAGGAGTATACCTTCTTCCATCTCAAGCCTCTTGGAGAGATGGCTTCTCGTGGTGATGATAGACCACTGAAGAAGGAACTTGCTGCTTTGAAGCATAATATCGAGCAATCGATGTTATATGAGAATTTCTGTGAACGGTACCGGGGCAAACGGGATGAAGAGATATTCTTCAATGCGTTGAAACCGCAAAACATAGCCGAGAAAGCACTAGTATTCCTGTTTTGTGAACAGAATTTGGTTCCCGAGGAAGTACTATTGAAATTGGTTTCTGAACTGGATTTGGATACCAACTACCTTGCTAAGGTGCTTTCAGACAACAAACGTCCAGTTTCATTTGAACAACCGCTCTTGCTGTAAAGAGCGGAATTGTTCAAAAATTCGACCCAGAAACCCCTTGAGGGGTTTTGTTTTGTGGGTCAGTATGTATGAAGCATTGAAAGTGTTTTTTGTAAGGTTGAGACAGTCAAATTCTCCAAAAGAGCAGGGACTTCGATATTTCGTCGTCTTAGCTCCTCAAAGAGGAAAGGCCAATCTATAACTCCTTCTCCAGCGGTAAGGTTCCCGATCTTAAAGCCATTTTGGTCGAGCTTGTAGTCTTTTACATGAATTGCTGCAATCTTGGAACCAAAGGCATCAAGGGCTGAGCAGAAGAAGTCCTTCTGTGCTTCAAAGGAGGGGACTCCCCTGTTGCTGCCATCAGCTTCGGGAATTCCGATCCAAGGAGTCAGATTGACGGGATCGTAGATAACCTTCAGATGAGGGGTGTCGAACTTTTCCACAAGATCAGCCATTCGTTTGATGGTGCTCATGGTATGTTTTTTGCTAACCGCCTCTATGCCGACGATTGCATCATATTTGACTGCGGCTTCTACCAGGCGTTCCACGCTACGGTAAAAGAGGTCGAGGACTTTTGGGTTGGCTGTATCAGGATGATAGGTGTTGTCTTCTTTGAAGGAACCAGTTTCCGTTCCGACCAGAGGGCACCCGATTAGGTTGGCGTATTTGAGATGGTTCTCAAATTTCCTAAGCTCTGCATCCCTTGCAGCTTTGTCAGGGTGTACAGGATTGATGTAACTGCCGAATACTCCAACGTAAGCACCTTTTGCTTTGAGAGTTTCGCGGACGGAAACAATGAATTGCTCGGTGTAGTCTTCTGCATTCGGAGCATTTTTGAGAACTTTTTTAAGGGCAAGCTGAATGGGAATCGATGATCCATATTTGGATATTTCCTCAGCAAGGTCCTCAATGGTGTTGAATGTACCCAGGTCGTGGGCTCTTAATCCTATCTGTTTCATAGATAGCATTGTAGGTTCTGGCGACCTGAATGTAAAGAAATAGGAGAATGTATAATGCAGGAGTTTTCATTTGCCGATTTTGGCGCGAAAGGTGATGGACAGTTTGATAATAGCAAGGCATTTGCAAAAGCCTTCGAAGCAATACAGGAAGGCGGGAAACTTACTATTGCCTCTGGCACATACCTTACTGGTCCGTTGACATTGTATGGGAAAAATCTTGCACTGCACCTTGATGAAGGGGCTACCATCAAATTTATCGCAGATGAGAATCTGTACGAACCCTTCTATACCCGATGGGAAGGGGTAAATTGTTATTGCATGCATCCTTGTTTTCTGATCAATGAGGCTCAAAACGTCACCATTGACGGAAAGGGCATTATTGATGGGAACGGGACTTGGTGGTGGGAGACTGCCATGAAGAAAAAGCATATCCAATTTGGACCAGTAACGCCGGCTGAACACCGATTGGCAGAACTCAATCCTGACTATAGAACGCAAAGTGAAGGTGGCGGTGGCCGTCTTAGCCAATTCCTCCGTCCTCCTCTTTTGCAGATACTCTCTTCCAACTACGTGAAGATTGAAGGGATCACCATACAAAACAGTCCGTTCTGGACCGTACATCCGCTTTACAGCACAAACCTCATTCTACAGGATTGTAAGGTCATCAACCCAAAGGATGCTCCGAATACTGATGGCATTGATGTGGACTCTTGTCGTTTTGTAACCATAAAGGATTGCCTAATCGATGTAGGAGATGATGGGGTAGCCTTGAAGAGTGGCAGTGGTGATGACGGTATCGCGGTAAATAAGATTACCAGCGATATCTTGGTTGAGAATTGTACGGTCAGACATGCTCACGGTGGTGCTGTTATCGGTAGTGAAACGGCAGCAGGTATAAAGAATGTAAAAGTGAATTCCTGCTTGTTTGATGGGACTGACCGAGGTATCAGGATCAAGACAAGGAGAGGTCGTGGTGGTTTGATTTCTGATTTGCTTTTCCAGAATATAACAATGAAAGAAAATCTTTGTCCTCTTACCGTGAACATGTATTACAATTGTGGAGAACCCTCCCCTGAGGATTTTTCCTTGGAAAAATTGCCGATAGTAGCTACTACTCCTCGTATTGAACGGATAACAATCGAAAACTGCACCAGTGATAACAGCACTTCAACTGCTGGATTCATTGTTGGGCTTCCCGAAGCACCTGTACAGGATTTGGTAGTAAGAAATTGTAACTTCAGTG
>QJZS01000160.1 GCA_003247345.1 Spirochaetales bacterium | reverse complement strand
GCTTATTGAGCTCGGCTTGGGTAAACACATCTCTCTGTACAGGATGAACTGCTAGAGACTCAACAGTAGCTAGACAGTTGTAAGGAATAATACCTTCTCGCTCTGCTTCTCTAAGAATTGTTCTAAAAGCAAACAGAATGTGGTTCTTGGTCTGATTGGATAACGGTTTTCCTGTCTTGATACTTTTCAGTGCTACCAACCAGTTTTCAATCTCCACACGATTCAAGGTAGAAAGCAAACGATGTCCAAACTTAGGAAGAATGTAATTGACAAGATGGTCTCTTCTCAAGGTTGCATTTGTTTTGGAAAATCTCTTTCCTTTGGCAAGCTGACGTTTGATATACAAACATTCATCCCATACAAAAAAGGTCTTGGTATACTCCGATAATCTTTGGTCTTTGACTTCTTGTTGATGAAGGAATTTCTCTACCACTTCGATGGCTTCATGCTTCAAAGACTTTCCTGTTGACTTAGGTTTCCGATTTCCAAACTCATCGTAATAGTAGAAGAACCACACCACACCTTTTCTGTTCTTTGCATCCTTGTAACGCTTAAAAAGAGTATATTCTTGTCTCATGTCTAAAAAATTGATGTAATTTTTGATGTAAGTCAAGGCTAAAAGTAGGTTAGGGAAAATAAAAGATACCAGCGTGCTTGCTAGTATCTTTATATATAGTAGTTATTTATTTGTCTTACGCCAAAGAGGTCTCGAACCTCTGACCTACTGCTTAGAAGGCAGTTGCTCTATCCAACTGAGCTATTGGCGCACTCTTGTGTTATTAACTTAAGCGCTAACAACTGGTGCATATTATCGTAGATTTTCACAAAGGTAAAGAGGCTTGTGTTTTTCTTTGTCTAAAAGATTCCATATCTCATATGTGGAAAATCATAGGTGTGAACCTAATGCCGTGAATGCAATCCTCTTCAGCTGTTTTATGGAAGCCCAAATGCTCATAGAAAGGTACAGCAAAGGGTGAAGAATTAACGGTTATCGTGTTATACCCATCATTTTTTATATGATTCTGGACTTTGTGGAATAACATTCGAGCTAGACCTCGCTTTTGGAATTCTTTGTTTGTAAAAGCCAAGTTAATGTGATTCTTTCGTTTTGTTGAGAAGATAGCTGCCAATGTACCTTCTATGTATGCCCCGTATACTTCGCATTCTTTCAAATACATCTCGTCTTGTATGATCTCTTTGTGGAAAGTATCAACACCTTCCTGGCTATAATCAGGGGCTTCGAATTCAAGGAATGTGTTCCAAACCAAGGTCCTTACACTGTCCATCTCATCATTTGAAACTTGTCTTATTTTTATCTTGTTGCAAATATCTTCTGGCTTAAAAGTCTTTACAGGTCCTTGGTAAGGTTTTTCCTTTTTCATTGGATGTGATTTCCCGTGATACTTGATGGCCTTTGCAGGACAATAATTATAACAGCGAGTACAAAGCATACACTGCCCATGGGCAATGATCTTTCCCTTTTCTACCGTGAGATTTCCATTAGGGCAAATATGAACGCACCTAAGGCAATGAATGCAACGGTCTTCATCAATACTTATATCATCTCTCATATTTGGAAACATTTTCCTGAAAGGGGCTCTTTGGGATAATCCAAGAGGTTTTGCAATGAACGATGAACCTTGTTTATACGTCTTTTCTTCAATTATCGCTTTAGCAAAATCAGAAAGTCTGTTTTCAGCTCGCATAAGGATTGGATCAAGTTTCTTTCGTTCGTTACTGTAGGGGAAAGGCATTGCAGATACACATACATTATTTGGCATGATAATATGGGCTGACCATTGGATCTTCCACTTTTTATCTCGAAGTGCTTTCTCCATGACGTAGGCCCCGTCACCACTGAACATGAGCTGAGTACAGAATACAAAGAGCTTTTTCCCAGATTCGTTTATAGGTAGCACATCGGTTATGAATTGCTGCATTACAAGAGGTACATCTGAACCATATATAGGGTAGGCAAGTCCAATCAGATCACATTGCTCTATGGCATGATCGATATCCTCCAGACTGCATTGCTCAATGCTAAATATCATTGTTTCCAAACTTAGTTGCTGTAATTGGGTAGCAAGCTTCTCACAACACCACCAAGTATTCCCAGTACCGGAAAAATAAAATAATGCCACTTTTTGGTTCATGGTCACTAGCATCTCTTCGAGGCTTATATTTGTCAAGTGAAGTTTTGAAGCTCTTTATGCAACGCTGAATAATATATATTTAGAAATTTTATTCATACATTTCTAACATTTTGACGATAATATGAGTATCGGAAGGTTGCGTTTTAACGTAACACCCAGTATAGAAAATAAATAGGTGGCGAAAATATCGACTTGTGGGTTTTGGAGGATACCCAAGAGTTACATAAAGTATATGGATCTTGAAATGGCTATATACATATATTCTGAAAGTTTTATAACTTATTTGCTGGTTATAAATTATTCGATGGATGTCTGAGTAGTTTCTAGAATTGGTTTCTTGGTGATTTATTTTGAGAATTTAACATCTTATTCACATTTCATTAGCAGTTTCTAAACAATTCTTCACTACCTTTGGGGCATCTTAAATAGGAAAGAGGATTTCAAATGAAGAAAATCGTACTTTTACTGTCAATTCTGCTAGTTTCCGTTGGCATGATATTTGCCGGTGGTTCAAAAGAAAGCGGTTCTACTGCAACTGCTACTGTTACAAGTCTTGAAGGTGCAGGTGCTACATTCCCACAGCCATTGTACACCGTAATGTTTGATGAATATGCAAAGGCCACTGGGGTAAAGGTCAATTATCAGGGTGTTGGTTCCGGTGCTGGTATCAAGCAGTTGACAGCAAAGACTGTTGACTTTGGTGCAAGTGATGCTCCTATGAAGGCTAGCGAACTTGAGGCTGCTGGTGCAGAAGTAATTCATATTCCTACCTGTATCGGTGCAATCGTACTTTCCTACAACGTTCCTGGTGTTGACAAGCAGTTGAAGTTTGATGCTGATACCATTGCTAACATTTTCCTTGGAAAAATCACCTTGTGGAATGACCCAGCTCTTGTTGCTTTGAACCCTGGCGTAAGTTTGCCTAACTTGGCAATTGGTGTTGTACACCGCTCTGATTCCAGTGGTACTTCCTACAACTTCACTACCTACCTTACCAAAGTAAGTGCTGAATGGGCTACCAAAGTTGGTGCTAGCAAGTCACCTGAATGGCCAGTAGGTATTGGTGGACAAGGAAATCCTGGTGTTGCTTCCAGCATCAAGCAGGTTCCAGGTGCACTTGGTTATGTTGAAATTGCTTATGCACTTCAGAACAACATGCCTGTTGCACAGGTTAAGAACCAAGCTGGTAACTTCATCGACCCAGAAGACCTTGGTAAAGTTGCTCTTTCTGCTGACGTTGACTTCCCTGCCGATGCAAAGGTTGACATCATCAACAGTGATGCAGCTGAAGGGTATCCAATCTCTGCAACTACTTGGCTCTTGCTCTTCCAGGATCAGACTTACACTGGTAACAAAGCAACCTCTAAAGCAGTTGTTGATATGATGTGGTGGATGCTCCACGATGGACAGGCAATCAACGAGACTGTAAACTATGCAAAACTTCCTCCTGCCGCAATCGCTGTAGCAGAAAAGTTGCTGAAGTCTGTAACTTACGATGGTCAACCACTTCTTGACTAGTCTGGAGAAAATTGGTGAATAACTACTCTAATAAAGAGAAAGTAAAGGGAGGTCGGGCGAAGCCCGGCTTCTCTGCTCAGAAAAAAGAAGTAGGAAATCGAGAAGCTTATCAAGCTCTCGATTTTTCTGCTGATAAAAAGAATTTGAGAAAAGTCGGCAATTCCATTTTTTCCGGAGCTGTTGGTTTTTCAGTATTATTCATATCGGTATTAATTTTGCTTATGCTTTTCAGCCTGTTTATGACCTCATTTCCAGCGATCAAAGCATCAGGATTTTCGATATTGACTGGTATGGAATGGCATCCAGAAAGCGGTAAATTCGGCGGATGGCCTTTTATTGTCGGAACTCTTATGACTTCTGCCTTGGCCTTGTTGATTTCGCTCCCATTTTCTTTGGCGATTTCTTTAGCCCTAGGTGAGTATTATAAAACCGGCATTATTTCAACAATCATTAGTTCTTCCATTCAGCTTTTAGCTGGTATCCCTTCAATAATCTATGGTACCTGGGGTTTGTTTGTAATTGTTCCGATTGTTCAGAAAATACAGATGGGCATGGCTGATAAGGGAATCATCCCATTTGGCTTAAGTATTATTACCGCCTCAGTCGTATTGGCCATTATGATCATACCATATTCTGCATCTCTAGCACGTGATGTAATTCTACAAGTTCCACAAGATCTGAAGGAAGCTGGATATTCATTGGGTGGAACGAGATTCGCTGTTATACGTAGAGTTATCCTTCCATACTCTATGACAGGTATATTCGCTGGTGAAGTTTTGGCATTTGGAAGAGCCCTTGGCGAAACTATGGCCGTTGCGATGGTTGTCGGTAATCTTAGAAAAGTACCTGCAAACATCTTTTCCCCTGGTGCTACTATCGCAAGTGTTATTGCTAGTGAATACAACGAAGCCAGCCCTCTCCATGCAGCTGCATTGACTGAACTTGGATTGATCCTTTTCCTGATCACAATCATCTTCAGTTTTGCAGGCCGCTATATTATCAACAAGAGGAGCATAAAATAGATGGAACCTATGTATACTCAAACAAAAGAAGATAATCCAGTCTCTGCAATTCGTGAGAGGATTCTTAGAAATACTGCAAAAAACAGAATTGTTGATAAGATTTTCTCATTTCTTGTAGCTCTGTTTTCAATCGTGATGTTGATTCCTCTGGTTGCCATTCTCGTGTTCATAGCCTATAAGGGACTTTCTCATATTCATATTGGCCTATTCATCCATGATGAACGTAACGGAGGAATATTGAATGCTATCATCGGTAGTTTGATGATGGTTTTGATGGCTTCTGTGATTGCTGTTCCGATTTCTGTACTTACCGGTTTATATCTTTCTGAAAATAAAAACTCCAGAGCAGCGGATGTCGTCAGAAACATCGTCGATGTACTTCAAGGTATCCCTTCAATTATTTTAGGTATCGTTGCGTATCTCTGGTTGGTTGTTCCTTTTAAATCTTTTTCTGCATTCTCCGGAAGTTTTGCACTCTCGATTATGATGATGCCGATCATTATTAAAAACACAGAAGAGAGTTTGATTCGTGTTCCTGATAGTTTGCGTGAAGCAGGGTATGCGCTGGGAATACCAAGGTATCTGGTGATGTTACAGGTTGTTATTCCTGCAGGTATCAGTGGAATTACAACAGGAGTTCTGCTTTCAGTATCAAGAATACTTGGGGAAACAGCACCATTGCTGTTTACAGCATTTGGTAGTCGTGACTTGAGTTTCAATCTTGCAAAACCGGCTGAAGCTCTTCCTCCTTTAATTTACAAGTATGCTACTTCTCCTGTAAATGAATGGATTGATACGGCATGGGCGGCTTCCTTCTTGTTAGTGTTAGCCGTGCTCGCACTCAATATTATTACTGGGATATTAACGAAGAAATGGAAAATCAATTACTAAACGATACAGAAAATAAAACAGCTGATTCTCGTGCTGTCGTAAAAATTGAGAACCTCAAAGTCTTCTATGATAATGTTGAAGCCGTCAAAGGCGTCAACATGGTCTTTGAAGATAAGAAAGTACACTCGATTATCGGGCCTTCTGGTTGTGGAAAATCGACAGTGTTGCGGAGTCTGAATTTATTGCATTCGCTTACTCCTAATGCAAGAATTGAAGGCAGCATCAAACTGGATGATGAAAATATCTTGGATCAAGATCCTATGACTATTCGCAGAAGGATAGGGATGGTATTCCAACGACCGAATCCATTCCCTCATATGAGCATTGCTGACAATGTCCTTGCAGGATACAAGATGAATAACATCCAATTAAGTAAGACAGAGTCGTATGATATTGTAGAATATGCACTTAAAAAAGCTGCTTTATGGAAAGAAGTGAAAGGGAAGCTCAATAAAAGAGGAACATTCCTGTCTGGGGGACAGCAACAGCGTCTGTGCATAGCCAGAGCTATTGCAATGGGTCCAGAAGTGCTTTTGCTTGATGAACCTACCTCAGCCCTTGATCCAATTACTACAGTTAATATTGAAGAGTTGATCATGGAACTGCGCGAATCGATGTCTATCGTCATTGTTACACACAATATGCAACAAGCCGCCAGAATCTCTGATAAGGTAGCATTTATGTACCTAGGCGAATTAATCGAGTATGATACGGCAGATGTGATTTTCTCGAATCCTACCGATAAGAGAACCGATGAATACATCAACGGAGTCTTCGGCTAAGCGATACGTCTCTGCACAAAACCATATGATTCAGAAGAACTATATTCGTATCCCAATGGGCATGGATATAGTTTTTTTATATTGTAAAAGGATAGAAAAACCGGATAGGGGAGAATCCCTTATCCGGTAAGTTACTAACTAAGATAAATACTATTTTACTACTACGCTGTTTTCCTTTTGAACAGGGCTGTAATTTGAGGCCCAAGGAGCGTAATGAAAATCAATGCAACGAATATCCAAGCAATTACACTAGTGAAGAAGATTGAGTAATTTCCTTCACTCATCAGCAGAGCTCTTCTGAAATTAGATTCTGCCATAGGGCCAAGAATCAAGCCAAGTACTGCTGGGGAAACCGACATATCAACTTTCTGCATGAAATAACCCACAATACCGAAGAACAACATAACTCCGACATCAAAGAAGTTCGTGTTGATTGCATAAGAACCAACAACACAAAGAACAAAGATCATAGGAGTAAGAATAGCCTTAGGAATTGAAAGTACTTTTACAAACAACTTCAAGCTGGATAAGCCTAATACAAGCATTGCGACGTTTGCAACAAACATGCCCAAGAAGATTGAGTATACCAATGTAGTATGTTCGGTAAACAAAAGAGGTCCTGGTTGCAAGCCTTGTACGGTAAGAGCCCCGATCATGATTGCAGCTACTGCATCACCAGGAACACCCATGGTAAGCATCGGAATCAGTGCACCACCGGTTACGCCGTTGTTACCACCTTCAGGGGCTGCGATTGCTTCAGGAATACCAGTACCAAACAGCTCAGGGCGTTTGCTCATTCGTTTTGCTTGGCTGTAGGAAACAAAGGCTCCAATTTCAGCACCAGCTCCAGGAACGATTCCAATAATGGTACCGATCAAGCCGGAAATTGGTGCGAACTTGAGAATGATTTTCCAATCGCTTTTGCTTGGCCATACATGAGAAATCTTCTGGGAAACTTGGTCCGGTGTGAAAATATCCTCAATGGTTCTGAATGCCTGACTCATTGCGAACAAACCGATCATGACTGGGATGAAGGACATGCCGCTCAGTAAGTTGATATCATTGAATGTGAAGCGAGGGAAGCCGGTAATACCATCAATACCGATGAATGACAAGCTGATACCGAGTCCACCACAGAGAACGCCTTTGGCTAAGCTGTTGCCTGAAATTGAGGCAATGATTGACAAGCCGAAAACAGCCAAAAGGAAGAACTCAGGTGCACTGAATCGCAGTGCCAGCTTAGCAAGCTGGGGAGCAATCAACCAGAGTGCAATTACACTGACGACACCACCGATGAAAGAAGAAACAGTGGAAATTCCCATAGCTCTTCCGCTTTCACCACGTTTGGAAAATTCGTACCCATCGATTGCCGTTGCGGCTGCAGCAGGAGTTCCTGGAGTTCTGAGAAGGATTCCTGAGATTGAACCGCCATAAATGGCTCCGACATATACCCCGATCAAAAGGAGAATGCCAGGAATGGCATCCAAACCGAATGTAAGCGGGAGTACCAAAGCAACACCCATAGTTGCTGTTAGTCCAGGGAGCGCACCAATACAAATCCCGGTGAAAACTCCCAAAATGATAAAGAGAAAAATCTGAATATTGAAAACAGAGGTCAATACTTCTACTAACATGCTTACACCTCCATTATTATATTAGGATACCGAATCGCATCGGGACATTGAGTACAGAGCCAAACAAGAAGAAAATTGCCAATACAAAAATGACGGCAATGAGTATAGTCTTCAACCATGAACGTTTACCGTACCATTTGATATAGAGAATCAACATGACGGTTGTTGTTACGACAAATCCAATCAATGGAAGTAGGACAAAATATACGATCATCCCGACCATCGTAACGTACACATTCAAAATATTTTTACTTTTCAAATCGATAGCAGTATCTTCCTCTTTATTCATTGTCAGCGTTTTAATAGCCAAAGACAGAGCAGATACCAAAATAAGGCTGGCAATAATGATTGGGAACATGCCAGGACCTGGAACTCCATGATTACTTGGAGGAAAAGTGAGCGAAATTGCAATGATTACGATTGCAAAAACTGCAAATACACCGCTCACTATAAAATTTGCTTTTCTCATAATAGGTGTGGTTCCTTAAGGAAAGTGTACACTACAATGCCTTGCGGCACTGTAGTGTACAACGATTGTTACTGTTGTTTAAGACCAAGTTCTGCGATCAGAGACTTGAACATCTCATTGTCAGTAGCCAGCTTCTTGCCATAGGAGGCACTGTCCATGACGTCAATAATGTTATTGCTGCTGTTCATGAATTTGATAAATGAATCGGACTTAGCAGCCTGACTGAAAATGCTATAGATTTTGTCAGCGATTGGCTGTGGGGTATCCTTAGGAACACCAAGACCTCTCCAGGTTCCGATTGCAACATCATAACCGAGTTCTTTTGCGGTTGGGATATCAGGAGTAGCAGAAATGCGTTCTGGAGCAAGAACTGCAAGAACCTTCAGGTTTCCGGCCTTTACTTGGCTGGCAACTTCAGCGTAACTAACAGTTACTGCATCGATATGACCGCCGAGGAGACTTGTAATTGCAGGAGCTGCACCATCAAACGGGATATGGTTGAAGGTAACCCCGGCAGCCTTAGCAAGTCCAGCTGCAGCAAGGTGCCAAATAGCACCAACACCGCTGTTTCCAACGCGCATGGTCTGTGTCTTTGCGGCATCCAAGAACTCATTAAGAGTATTGTAAGGTGAATCAGCTTTAACCGTTACAGCACTATAAGCACTATTTACCATCATGATGGGCTTGAATTGATCATAATAGAGACCTGCACCAGTCCCAGTGTGGGGAAGGGTAACGAGCTCAACAGTGATCATTGAGATTACGCTGCCGTCTGCCTTTGCATGTGCACCATAAGACATACCAACAGCACCACCGCCGCCAGTTCTATTCTCAACTGAGATATTCTTTGGGAAGCTGTCTTTAGCAGCATCAACCAAAGCACGAGCAACAAGATCCGTACCACCACCAGCACTGTAAGGTACGATTACCGATACAGGACCACTAGGGTAGTTGTCTGCATTAACTTCAGCACCGCCCTGAGCGAATGCCGAACCGAGAACCAATGAAAGTAGCATCAAAAGTACTAACGCCTTTTTCATGATAAAACCTCTCTTAAATCTTACTATCTATTTCGTATTACTACGAAAATTCCTAAATATTAGCTGCTTCGATGAAGCGTTTTGCACGACCTGTTATTTCTGCCCAATCTTTTGCTTTTGCAAGTGCAGGATTAGCCAAATAAGAGCCGACACCGACAGCATAAGCGCCAGCGCGCATAAAGTCGGCAGTGTTTTCAACAGTAACTCCTCCAACCGGAAGTAGTTTCATCCCATTAAATGGGCCGAGTAGATCCTTTATGTATTGTGGGCCTACACCTCCGGCAGGGAAAATCTTTATAAGCTCTGCTCCATGGGAGTATGCTGTATAGAGCTCCGTCGGAGAGAAAACACCTGGAATTGGAAGAATCTTGTTTGCAAGGCAAAAAGAAATAACATCCAAGTCCAAATTTGGGGAGAGAATGAACTGTGCTCCTGCCTCCAAGCTTTGTTTTGCCATTTCCTGAGTCAAAACAGTACCTGCTCCAACGGTCAAACCCTCAATTTTACGAGCTTGTTCGATTATTGAGAGTGCAGAGGGAGTGTTCATGGTGATCTCTAGTGTTGTTACTCCACCATCCTGAAGGGCTTTGATTATTGAACTTGCATCCTTCTCTTCTATACCTCTGATAATAGAGATAACTTTGGTCTTTTCTATTGTATTTAAAACGTTTGCAAGATTGCTCATCTATGAATTTCCTCTTTATGATTGATAATTTGTTGAAAAGTCTTTCCATCAGGCAGCCCCTCAACATCTCCATGACTACTAACAGCTAGCGCTCCAAGCAATGAACCCATTTCTCCACAGGTCTTGATTGGGTGCTTTTCTAGTAACCCGGCAAGAAAGCCAGCATTAAATGCATCGCCTGCACCAATGGTGTCTACCACTTTTATCGGGTAGGGGGGTACGAACATTCCTTCATCAGCATTAGCAACATAAGCTCCATCGCTACCTCTTTTTACCCCTACAGCCTTACAACCGCGAGAGAGTAGAGTATTAGCAATTTCGACAGGGTCGTCAATACCTAACAAGATTCGTCCTTCATCCTCTCCAAGTAATGCAATATCTGCCTGCAGGAGAAGCGGCCCTAAGATACGTTTTGCATCTTCTCGGCTTACCAATTTGAGTCTAATATTTGGATCAAAGCTTATGAGAATGTTCTCTTTCTTGGCAAAAGCAAATACTTGTTCAACCATTTCTTGGCAACTCTTGCTGATAATTGATGTTATTCCAGAAA
Organism: Spirochaetales bacterium; assembly: GCA_003247345.1. Taxonomy (GTDB): domain Bacteria; phylum Spirochaetota; class Spirochaetia; order Sphaerochaetales; family Sphaerochaetaceae; genus Sphaerochaeta. Next base: position 1,474 of record QJZS01000160.1, on the reverse strand, counting down.
TATGTATGACTTTTGTATCTTTCAAGTACTCCCAATCGATGCTGTTTATATCCATGAAACTTGCAGCAGATTGTTTTCTGTAATAAAAAACCGAGGTGTCGATAGAGTTGGAGAATTGTTTGAACATGATGGCAGTGGGCCCTTCATCACTTACTACAACAGCAGAAGTATCAACACCTTCAGCTCTGACTTCTCGAATCATGTATTGTCCAAATTCGTCGTTGCCGACTTTGCTGATCCAACCGCTTTTATATCCAAGCTTCGCAAGAGCAACAGCCACGTTACTTTCAGCCCCAACTACTACCTTTCCAAACTGATTGACATATCGCAATTTAGTATTTGAATTCGGGATGAAAGCAACAAGGCTTTCCCCAATCGTAATTACATCCTTTCCCACAATTTCTTCCCTTAACTGTAAATCCAATTTCTTCTATCTTCTGCAATGATTTTTTCAATCTTTGCTTTTGCATCAGTGAGCAATTGTTTAAAAAGCTCTTCTCTTTCCTTGTTGTATCTGAACACTGGTACTGCTAAGCTTACCCCAGCTAAAATTCTATTTTGCACTTTAATAGGCACTGCAACACACCGAATACCTATCGTGGATTCTTCAATCTCATAGCTAAAGCCGCAGGTACGAATTGATTCAAGTTGCTCATTCAACCCATCAACAGTTTTAACCGTATGTTTCGTATATGGTGCTAAATCCTTTATAGGATACATCTCTTGAATTTCTTCGGGAGAAAACTGACTCAATATGGCTTTTCCATACCCTGTAGCATAGGCTGGGAGTTTATTTCCTGGGTTTGATACAACACGAAATTTAGAATGTAACTCCGCTTTCTCAAGATACAAAACATCACAATCTGAAAGAACTCCGAAGTATAATGTCTCTTTTGTTTTCTCGTTTACCTCGAGTAATACACTTTTTATTCTTTCCAAAATATCAGAATTGCTTAAATACCGATTTCCAAGGATGAAGAGCTTTTCGCCGATATAGTAACGTTCTTCTACGTTGTTATAAATCAAATATTTTTTTTCGGCTAACGTGCATACGAGAGGATGAAGACTGCTTTTAGGAATATCTAAAACTCGAGATAATTCAGATAGAGTTATTCCCTGCGTAAATGAAGCAACTTTCTCTAAAATTTCTAAAATTCTTGCCGTAGTACGGTGTAATGCACAAGCCATAATTATCCTTCATGTTCCTATATACGAACAACGTTCGAATATGCGTATACTCAGAATACATGATATATGGGAAATGTAAAGGAAAATTTTCAAAAAATTTTAAGGCTTTCTAGTAAAAGAGTTAAAAGAATTCTATTTGAATGATTAAGTATTAAAGAAACAATACAAATGTTCATTAGATGAGAAAATTCATGAAATCTGGTTGAGTTTTCAATGTAATATTGGCTTAACTGAGTACCGAAATACTCCTTTATTTGAGAGGTATTTGATCAATGGTGTGTGAAAG
>QJZS01000194.1 GCA_003247345.1 Spirochaetales bacterium | reverse complement strand
AAAAGCACCGAATGCTGATGACATCGGCTTCTTCCCGTTCCCCGCAATTGATCCCCAGTACTATGGATCTTGGCAGGGTGGTAACAACGGTGGTATCTCCGTTGTAAACACAGGGGATCAAGAAAGGATTGATGCAGCTGTCGAAGTAGTGAAAATGATCACCAGTGCTGATTTTACAAAACAACAGCAGATTGATAATGGTGGTGGAATCTATCCTGTGAAGTTCGAGTCCGATCCTTCCAAGGTTTCCAGAATTTCAATCGAGGTTGCCAATGCAATGGCTACAGCTAATGAGTTCCGTACTGATATCCAGAACTACGATGTCAATACCAAGATGCTTGAGACTGTCAGAATGGCCTTGCAGGGTCTCTTTGCTGGGAAAACACCTGAGCAGTGTGCTGAGGAGATCATGAGAGTCGTTAATTCAGAAAACTAAGATTCTTTGATTTTGATGAGGGGGAAACGGTTAATCCGTTCCCCCTATTGTGTAATTTGTGTTATTTGGACCGGTCTGATAGAGGAGAAGATGTACGATGATTGTTGGTAAAAAAATACAGAGAGGTTGGTATTTAGCGTTTTTAGCGCCTGGTGTGATGCTTTTTGTTGCCTTGGTATTGTATCCGATTACCCAATCTGTTATCCAATCTTTTTATTCTTGGAATGGTATTGCCATCTCTCCAATGAAATTTGTCGGACTTGCCAACTACAAGGTGTTGAAAGAAGATCTGAACTTCTGGAATTCCCTGATCAATGTTCTTTGGTTCCTTATTGGAGGATTTGTTGTTTTAATGCCACTTTCCTTCTTGCTGGCAATAGCCATAAATAAAGAATATCGTATTACCAAATTTTTCAAAACTACATTTTTCCTTCCTGTAGTTCTTCCTACCGCTGCTGTTGGTCTCATGTGGGTATACATGCTGTTTCCTGAAAGTGGAGTTTTTCCTGTCATATTGAAGTTCTTTCATATTCCCTCGCCAAACTTCTTAGGAGATCCAAAATGGACGATCAAATCCATCGTATTGGTAAATGAATGGATTTATGCAGGCTTGAATATGCTAATTTTCTCCGCCGGATTGGTTTCCATCCCTGAGAATCTCTATGAATCTGCAAGAATCGATGGGGCAGATAGTTGGGAGCAAACCCGCTTTATTACCTTGCCTCTGATGGTAGAATATTTCAAAGTTTTCGCAATTCTTTGTGTTACTGGCTGTGTTATGGAATTCAATCTTGTGTTCGTAATGACGGGAGGGGGGCCTTCCCATGCCTCTGAAACACCCGCTACATTGCTTTATAACGAAGCTTTCAAGTACCGGAATTTTGGTGTTGGTAATGCCCTTGGAGTATTCCTTATTGTGGCCGGAGTCAGTTTGAGCTTACTTACCAACAAGCTCCTTTCACGGAAGGAGGACTAGACGATGATTAAAGTTAAAAAAGAAAGATCCTACTGGGTAATTTTGGTTTTCGCCTGCTTCTGGGCATTGTTTACACTTTATCCCTTTATTGTTGCCGTGTTTTCATCATTGAAAGATAACGATGGGATTTTCAGTAATATGTTGGCTGCCCCGACTTCTCCTGTTTGGGGAAACTATGCCAATGCTTTGTTCTCTGCTCGTATAGATCGAAGTATTTTTAATTCTCTCATCGTTTCAAGCATGTCTACCGTAGGGATACTTCTGTTTTCCAGTATGGTTTCCTTTGTGTTAAGCAGAACTGATTTCAAGTTGAATAAGGCTGTGTTCATGTTGTTCTTGATGGGTATCGTACTCCCCGTTTATGCAACCCTTATCCCCTTGGTAAAGATGATTACTAAGATTCCATTCATGAAGAGTAATAGCTTCTTTACGTTGGCACTGATTTATATTGCAATTAATTTGCCGACTTCCATATTTATTATTACTGGTTTTATGCGTGGTATCAGCAAGGAATTGGATGAAGCTGCCACAATCGATGGTTGTTCTGTCCCCGCATTATTCTTCCATATTCTTTTGCCAATCACGATGCCTGCCATCGCAACTGCAGGAATTCTTGCATTCTTGAGATGCTACAACGAAATGACTTTTGCCCTTGTCTTCTTAAGTGAGAGGGCCAAATACACGATTTCTCTTGGAATGTTGTATTTCTCAGGAGATAAATCAGTTGAAATGGGGCCGCTATTTGCAGCAATCGTATTGGCTACGATTCCGATGGTTGTTGTGTATATGTTATTCCAGGAGCAAATCCAATCCGGTATGGTTGCCGGGGCGGTAAAAGGTTAAATAAGATTGTACTTCATAAGGAGAAGGGCATGCTGAAAGATACACAGAAAGCGTGGTTCAAAGAAGCAAAGTATGGGTTGTTCATCCACTGGGGTTTATATGCAATCCTAGCAGGGGAATATAAGGGGAAAGAAACCAAAAGAATTGGTGAATGGATTATGAACCACATGGACATTCCCCCAGAAGAATATAGAGAATTGGCAAAACAATTCAATCCTACCAAGTTTGATGCCATGAAGCTCGTTAAGATGGCTAAAGAACAGTGGGGTATGAAATACCTTGTCTTTACTGCAAAACACCATGAAGGTTTTGCAATGTATCATTCCAACTCCAGCGCTTACAATGTTGTCGATGCAACTCCTTATAAACGTGATGTCGTCATGGACTTGAAAGAAGCCTGTGATGCCTACGATATGAAATTCGGGCTCTATTATTCTCAAGCTCAGGATTGGGATGATCCGAATGGACTCAGAGCCGGTCATGATGACTCCAAGAAAGACTTTGATGCATATCTAGAAGCAAAGTGTATCCCTCAATTGAAAGAAATTTGTACTCAATATGGGGACCTAGGCTTGATCTGGTTCGACACTCCTCAGGATATGACCCTTGAGCAAAGTGATAAACTGATCGATATCGTCAGAGAATTGCAGCCCGAGTGTATTGTAAGCGGTCGTATCGGCAACAACCGTGGAGACTATCTGTCAACCAATGATAACTTTATTCCTTTGCTTCCTTATGATGGAGATTGGGAAGTCCCAGCAACCTTGAATGAAACGTGGGGTTATAAAAAGTCAGATCATGACTGGAAAGATCCCGATGAAATTCTATCCTTGTTGTTGAAGATCAATGGAAGAGGTGGTAACTATCTGTTGAACATCGGGCCTGATGGTGATGGTAATGTACCCCAAGCGTCTGTAGATATTCTAAATACGGTTGGAAAATACGTAACTGCAAATGCGGATAGTATTTATGGAACCCGTGCCCTAGATTTCTATGCATATGAACTTTCCTGGGCTTTGTTTACTGCAAAAGAC
>QJZS01000043.1 GCA_003247345.1 Spirochaetales bacterium | reverse complement strand
GCGAATGAGATCTTCTTGGAAGGGGATGACTTCATACCCGAATTTAGGAATGCTTCTAAGCAAACCTTCATCGCAAAGTTCGATGAGGGCCTCTCTGATTGGGGTTTTACTTACTTCGAATTCAGAGGCTAATGCCTGGATGTTGATGATATCATTGCTTTTATACGTAGCTCGTATGATGCGATTCAAAATTATTTTATGATACTGGTTCTTTAAGGGTTCAGTTCCATACTTGTCTTTCGTAATTGCCATCATATAGCTCCAATGATTATTAATATGCTCCAATTCGCTCCCTATAAATATAGATGACAAATTGGGTCTTTACAATATTGGAAAGTTTGTATAACCAACTATTTCCAATACCTTCCTGTTTCAGAGGGGATATAAAAAAATTATAAATTTCTCTTGCATTTTGTAATTAATTCGGTATACTCACTGGTATGTTACTGGAATTCCAGTAGAATTGCAATAATATTTTATTGGGATTTTACCATAGCATTTCTGTACATTGTGCAGAAGAACACTATCTCGGAGGATTGGATTATGGCTAAACGTGTTGTATTGGTTGCTCTATTGTCACTGCTTATTGCAAGCTTTGCTTTTGCTAATGGTAGTGCAGAAACTCAGAAACCCATTAAGATCGCAGTTGTGGGTCCGCTGACTGGTGATTTCGCAGAATACGGTACTGGATTTAAGAATGCAGTAGTATTGCATGCAAAGCAAATCAATGAGGCTGGTGGTGTCCTTGGTGGACGTCAGATTGAAATTGTTTCTTTTGACGACAAGAACAGTGGCGAAGAAGCTGCTTCCATTGCTGAAAGAATTGCTGGTAACAAAGATATCGTTGGTGTCATCGGTCACTTTGCCAGTGGTGTTTCTATGGCTGCTGCTCCTACCTATGAAGAAGTCGGAATTGCAGAAATTTCTCCTAGTGCTTCACACCCTGATTATTCCAGCATGGGTGAGTACATCTTCAGAAACAACTCCCTTATCAATGTTGAAGCTAACGAAAACTTGAACATGGCTGCTGATCTTTTCCACGCCAAGAGAGTTGCAGTTCTTGCTGTTAAGACTGACTGGGGTGTAAAAACTGCTGATATCCTTATCAATGACCTGGCTGCAAAGCGCGATGATCTTGAGATTGTTGGATATGAAGAAATTCTTGATGGTTTGACAGACTTCTCTTCCACCATCACCAAGCTTCGCTCTTACAAGCCTGATACCATCATTGTCTGTGCCATGTACAATATCCTTGGACCTTTCGCTAACCAGTACAAGGACGTAGATCCAAACATCAATTTGATTGGCTTCTCCAACGCTTACAGCGAGCAGTTGATTAAGCTTGCACAGGAAGATGGAAACGGTATCGTTCTTCCAGCAGTATTCTTCCATGAAAGTCCTGAAGCAAAGGTTAGAAATTTTGTTGATGCTTACATGGCTGACTACGACGGCAAGATTCCTAGTTCCCTCACTGCTCAGGCTTACGACTCCTTGGGCATGTTCGCTCAGGCAATCGAAGAAGCTGGTACAGCTGACAGAACCGCTATCAAGGATCAACTCTACAAGATCAAGTATGACGGCGTTGCTGGACAGTCTTATTTCGATGCAAATGGTGATGCCTTCAAGACCTTCTACTGGCTCCGAATCGTAGACGGCAAATTCACTATGATCGACAAAACCTCAAAGTAAGTCTTTTTGTACTACAGAAGGGTGGAAGCGTGTTTTCCACCCTTCATATCAAATAGGGAGCTAGTATGATTCTACAACAAATATTTGATGGGCTTACGCTTGGTATAGTCTATGCCCTGATTGCCGTTGGGTATTCTTTGGTCTTCGGTGTGTTGCGACTTGTCAACTTTGCACATGGTGCCACGTATGCCTTTGGAGCCCATATCGCAATGGTTGTTATTGTGTCGGCAAATTTTGGGTTGTTCTGGGGGTTCATAGCCAGTGTAATCGTGACGGGTCTGATGACCATGCTCATGGATAGAATTGCGCTTCGTCCCTTACGTATTAAAAAGTCCAAGGGTATTTCTGCCCTTATCACCACCATTGGTTGCTCTTACATTATTCAGAACACCTTGATGATTGTTTTCGGTAGCAGATCCAAATGGTTCCCTAAGATTTTCGATTACGGCAACTTCAATGTTGGTGGCATCCTTGTTAAATCCACCCAGGTCGGTATTATCGCCGTCTCTGTCGCACTCCTGTTGGCACTTACCTATGTCGTGCACAAAACCAAAATCGGTTTGGCCATGCGTGCTGTTCAACAGAACTCTAAAGCAGCTTCATTGATGGGTATTGATGTTAACAAAGTCGTTTCTTTCACGTTCTTCCTCGGCGGCGCTTCGGCTGCAGTGGCAGGAACCCTTATCAGTGGATATTACCAGATTGTGAATCCCCAGATGGGATTCGTAGCTGGGCTCAAAGCCTTCTCTGCTGCGGTTCTTGGAGGTATCGGAATCCTTCATGGTGCGGTATTTGGCGGTTTGGTCGTTGGTTTGGCCGAAAGCTTGGCTGCATATTATATCGGCGGAGGTTACCGAGATGCAGTTGCATTCATCATTTTGATTGCAGTGCTTATTTTCCGCCCGAACGGCTTGTTCGGTAAAAAGGTAATCGAGAAGGTATAACGATGAAAATACAAAATCCTTTGAACTTGCTTAATACGAAGCCAAAAAAGGTTACAGCGTTGGTCATAGCTGTTGCACTTCTTTTGATCCTACCTAAAACTGGCTTGTTGTCACCTTATTTGGTTCGTATTCTTACCATGATTTCGCTGTATTCAATGCTTGCCTTGTCCTTAAACCTTCTTACAGGTTTCACCGGCTTGGTTTCGATCGGGCATGCAGGGTTCTGTGCGGTCGGTGGATACACTTCAGCATTGATGTGGCAGTACACTGGGCTTCCTTGGGTAGTAACTGCAATTGCAGGCATGATCGTTGCCGGTATCGTCGGTTTGATGTTGGGAGCTCCTACAAGTCGACTGTCTGGTAGCTATTTGACCATCGCAACACTCGGTTTCGGTGAAATCGTAAAGATGATTGCCCTAAACTGGCAATCCTTTACTGGTGGTCCTTTGGGTGTTAACCATATCGAACGCCCTGTATTCTTTGGTATAACTCTTACTACTTTTAATAGCGGGTTTTTCTATCTCTCTGTTGTTCTCACAGCATTAGTGACATTGGTAGTCTATAGAATCGTACATTCAAAGATGGGTCGTGCATTTATGTCTATTAGGGATGACTCCTTGGCAGCAACCCTGATGGGAGTAGATGTTACCGCATACAAGTTGAAGAGTTTCATCATCTCAGCTGCAATTGCAGGATTGGGTGGTGCCTTCTATGTACACTTTGTTCGCTTCTTGGATCCCAATACGTTCAATTTTGATATCTCGATCATCATCATCAGTATCGTAATTCTCGGTGGAACAGGTTCCATTCCAGGATCATTCCTCGGGGCTGTACTGTTGATATCGTTCCCTGAGATCCTCAGGTTCGCCAGTGAATACAGATTCATCATCTACGGCTTGATTCTTGTTCTGATGATGCGTTTCAAACCCGAAGGAATTCTCGGTGGGCATAGCAACAGAAAACTGAGACTGATGAAAGGAGTGGATACCTATGGATACTAAAACTCAGGCCATTCTTGATGTAAAGAATCTTTCCATACACTTTGGAGGCTTGAAGGCAGTTGATGATGTTTCCTTCCATGTGAATCGTGGGGAGATCATCAGCATCATTGGTCCTAACGGAGCAGGAAAGACCACTGTCTTCAATATGCTTACCGGTGTCTACAAGCCGACCTTCGGACAAATCTTCTTCAATGGGGAAGAAATCCACGGGTTGACTCCTCAGCAAATCGTAAAAGCCGGTATGGCTCGTACATTCCAGAACATTCGTCTCTTTGGCGATATGCGTGTCATTCAGAATGTTCTTTTAGGAATGCATACGAATACCCATTACAACTTCATTGATCTGATTTTCAGAACAAAGAAGTTCCGGACGATTGAGAAGGAAAAACAGCAGAAAGCGGTAGATATTCTGAAGTTCCTGGGACTTGAAAGATATGTCCATGACTATCCGACCAATCTTCCCTATGGAGATCAGAGAAAGGTAGAAATTGCTCGTGCAATTGCTACCAATGCAAAACTAATCCTTCTTGATGAACCTGCTGCAGGTATGAACCCGGAAGAATCGGAAGAGCTGCTGGCCTTTATCAGAAGCCTGGCCAGCCAAGGGTTTACCATCCTGTTGATCGAACATGACATGAATCTGGTAATGAATATTTCTGACAGAATTTATGTTATCGACCATGGCAGAAAGATTGCAGAGGGACTTCCTCAGGAAATTGCAACCAACAAGGACGTAATCGTTGCCTACCTTGGTGAAGAGGAAATGGATGAGGAGGAAGTAGAAAATGCCTAGCCCAATTCTTGAACTCAAAAATGTGAATACGTATTACGGCATGATACATGCAGTAAAAGGTATCAACATGGAGATTGAAAAAGGTGAGATCGTAGCCTTGATCGGAAGCAACGGAGCTGGTAAGTCAACAACCTTGAATACCATTGCCGGACTGCTGAAACCGAAGAAAGGCGAAATTTTGTATAACGGTAAACCTTTAGTTCACAGCTCTGCTGCTGATATCGTAAAAATGGGAATCTGTCTTTCCCCTGAAGGAAGAGAAGTATTTCCAGATCTTTCGGTACAGGACAACCTGCGGTTGGGTGCCTTTACCCGAAAGGATAAAGCAAAGATTGCTGCCGATTACGAGAAGGTGTATTCGCTGTTTCCTCGTCTTGCAGAGCGTAAGACTCAGGTTGCGAAAACCTTAAGTGGCGGTGAACAACAGATGCTGGCAATCGGAAGAGCTTTGATGAGTGACCCGAAAGTTTTGCTTTTGGATGAACCCTCACTTGGGCTTTCTCCAAACTTGGTTATGTTGATCTTTGATTTGATCAAGGACATCAAAAAGCTTGGAGTTACCATCCTTTTGGTCGAACAAAACGCAAAGATGGCACTCAAGACTGCTGATAGAGCATATGTACTGGAAACCGGAAGGATCACACTGGAAGGTACAGGAAAAGCGTTGTTGACGGATGATAATGTCAGAAAGGCTTATCTCGGTAATATTTAATTAAAATTAAACAATATAAGGAAAAAATCATGGAAATTAAGAATGAACCAACACTGGTAGACAATGAAATCGTAAACGCTATGAGAAGCGGTATTGAACATAGAGCATCTTGGATGGCCTTGATGATGGAAGCAGCTAAGAAAGCTGGTTTGGACCCAGAAGCCTTCACCAGAGAAGCTATCACCAAATGTGGTCATTTCCACGGAGCTGGTATGAAGACCACCCAGAAAGCTCCCGGTCTTCCTGCTTTCACTGAAGTTTTCGTTCCAGAAAATACCCAGAAAGTATTTGAAATGGACATCAAGCGCTGTGATGAAGACGAGCTCTATATCGAATTCCATTACTGCCCACTCGTAGCAGCTTGGAAGAAGCTCGGTTTTACCGAAGATGATATGAAACTGATGTGTGATGCTGCAATGGACGGCGATAGAGGTATCGCAGCAGAATGCAACTATGGCTACGAGCTCGGCAAGACCATTGCCAATGGCTATGATATCTGCCAGGTAACTTTCAGAAAGAACAAATAAGTGATGAATAATCGGGGAAAATTATAGATTTTCCCCCTTTGAATTCATTTGATAATTGCACCCTCCTATGGGGAGGGTGGGATTTCTATCGGCAAAGCAATGGTTTTTGAAACAAAAAATAATTCTTCTACGTGTGCCAAAGAAGTCACAGGAGGTTTGTATGAAGAAGTTGATTAATAGTCCCGAAAATTTGGTAAGTGAGATGTGCAATGGTCTGGTATCAGCGTATCCAGGACTCGAATTTGACAGCAAGAGCAAGCTCATCAAGAAAGCTGTTATTGATACACAGAAAGTTACCCTCATTTCCGGGGGTGGATCCGGTCATGAACCTTCTCATGCTGGATATGTAGGCAAGGGCATGCTTGATGTTGCCGTTTGCGGTGACGTGTTTGCTTCTCCTTCTCAGATTCAAGTCTATAAAGCAATCAAAGCAAGCCAAAGTGATAAGGGCACGCTCTTGATCATCAAGAATTACAGTGGTGATAACATGAACTTCAAGAATGCACGACAGTTGGCACTTGAAGATGGCATGGATGTTGAATATGTAATCGTCAATGATGACATTGCAGTTGAAGATAGTCTGTATACCGTTGGAAGACGCGGAGTTGCAGGCACTGTTTTCGTTCATAAAATTTCAGGCGCCGCCGCTGAAGCGGGATTGCCTCTTTCAGAAGTCAAACGTATTGCAGAAAAGACCATTGCCAATACCAAAACCTTGGGAGTTGCCTTAACTTCCTGTACCGTTCCTGCCAAAGGCGCTCCAACTTTTGCTTTGGCCGAAGATGAAATGGAATATGGAGTAGGTATTCATGGTGAACCAGGCATTTGCCGTCAGAAAATGACAAATAACGATAGTTTGGTGAACCAGATGATTCCCGCTCTTCTTAAAGAACTGGACCCCAAGGATTCCGAGGTTGCCATCATGGTCAATGGATTTGGGGGAACCCCAATGATGGAATTGTATGCATTAAACAATTCCGTGTTGAAGGCTTTGAAAGAAAAGAACGTAAAAGTCAGCCGCGTATTTGTAGGCAATTATATGACCAGCCTCGACATGGCAGGTGGTTCGTTGACGTTGGTAAAACTGGACGATGAGCTCAAAAAATATCTCACTGCTCCCGCAAATACCCCTGCATTGACTGTAACCGGTCATGAGATTGATATCACTTATGATGAACTCCAAGACCAAGCAGTAGAAGATGCAACCTTCACAGTTGAAGTTCCCTCGTATTACTCGGAGATCAAAGGCGAAAAGCTTACCTTGGAGAATGTCCAATTCCTTGTGGACAAGCTTTCTGCTGTGGCAATTGAAAATGAGATCCCGTTCTGTGAACTTGATTCACATGCCGGTGATGGTGATTTTGGCATGAGTATTGCAAAAGGCTTCAAACAGCTTAAGCGTGAATGGAAACATATCATTGCAATCAGTAGCGATATCAGTACCTTCCTCGACGAATGTTCGATCGTAATCATGGAGTATTGCGGTGGTGCCAGCGGTCCTATCTGGGGTTCTGCCTTCAGAGCTGCCGGAAAATACGCTGTAGGTAAGGAGACATTGTCCGCTACCGAGATGGCTGAATTGCTGCAGAGTGCTGTGAGTGCTATCCAGCTTACTGGCGAACGCTCATTCGGTCGTGGTGCCGTAGTAGGTGATAAAACCTTGATCGATGCACTTGTTCCCTGTGCAGACAGCTGGACTGAGAATGCCAAGAACAATGTGAGCTTGAAAGAGTGTTTTGTAAAAGGTGCTGAAGCTGCAGTAGCCGGTGCAAAAGCTACCGAGAAGATTGTAGCGAGAATGGGAAGAGCCGGAACGGTAGGGGAAAGAAGCATTGGATACCCAGATGCAGGCGCCTACGGTTTGGGTGTGATATTTACTGAAATTGCAAAAGATCTGAAGTAGGAAAGACAAATATGAATGATAAAACATATGAGCAATATCTCGGGATTCTCCGGAAGGAATTGGTTCCCGCTCTTGGGTGTACTGAACCAATTGCCATTGCATATTGTGCTTCCAAAACGAAGGAAGTGCTTGGGTGTTTTCCAGAGAAGATGACCGTCTGGTCGAGTGGAAATATGATCAAGAACGTAATGGGCGTAACGGTACCTAATTCTGGTGGAATGAAAGGTATTGATGTCGCTGCTGTCTTAGGCCTTGTTGGTGGAGATCCGAATAGACTTCTTGAGACGTTGGAAGGCGTAACGATTTCTGATATCGAGAAAACAAAAGAATTGCTCTCTGACCCCAATTTCTGCACCTGTAAATTGGTTCAAGGCGATGACAATCTCATCATCCAGTGCAAAATGGAAGGAGAAGGTCATACCGCATTCGTTGAGATCAAGAACAAGCATACCCATATTACGAGAATTGAAAAGGACGGCGAGCTTATCTTCTCTCAGGAAGTTGAAAAAGTTGATGCACAGGAGTTGGATTACTCTCTGCTGAACATCAAGGATATCATTGCTTTTGCTGATGTTTTGAGAGTAGAAGATGCTGAGCCCATTTTGGGAACTCAAATTGATTACAATACCGAGATTTCCAAGGAAGGATTGAGCAATCCCTGGGGTGTTAATGTCGGAAGTACCCTTTTGAAGAAGGGTGGTGTCAATGCTGATATCACTATCAGGGCTCGTGCAGCTGCGGCTGCCGGTTCTGATGCTCGTATGAGTGGATGTGCCAAGCCTGTCGTCATTAACTCGGGAAGTGGAAACCAAGGTATTACCCTGACTATGCCGATTGTTGAATATGCAAAGGAACTGAAGGCTTCAAGAGAGCTTGAACTCAAATCCTTGGCTATCGCCAATCTAGTTGCAATTCATCAGAAGCAGTATATCGGTGATCTTTCAGCCTACTGTGGAGTTGTGTGTGCTGCTACCGGAAGTGCAAGTGGTATCGCCTACATGAAGGGTGATGGGTACGAGGAGATTTCCAATACGATCATCAACTCCATCTGTACGATTGGTGGAATGGTATGTGATGGGGCTAAACCTTCCTGTGCTGCCAAAATCTCTGTTGCTTTGGAAGCCGCACTCAGTGGTTACAGCATGCAAGAGAATGGGGGAGTCTTTAAACAAGGTGAAGGGATGGTAAAGCAGGATGTAGAGAGTACTATCAGAAGTATCGGAAAGATGGCTGCGATAGGGATGCACTCCACTGATGTGGAAATCCTGAAGATCATGCTTGAGAAATAGAAAGCTTATTATCATAAAGAGAAGAACTTGGGGAAACTTGAGTTCTTCTTTTTTTATCTAGTTAGAGCAAGTAAAACTCTTTAGTGGTAAAGCCCTCCATTCTGCCGTATCCTGTTATCAATAAGGAGAATCGCAAATGCAAAGATGTTCTTGGACTGGGAATGATCCACTCATGATCGCGTACCATGATACAGAGTGGGGCGTCCCTGTACATGATGACAGGAAGCAGTTTGAGTTTATCTCGATGGAAGTCATGCAGTGCGGACTCAGCTGGATGACAGTTTTAAAGAAGAGAGAAGCCTTGCGCAGTGCCTTTGCAAATTTTGATGTACAGAAAATCGCCTTGTATGATGAAAAGAAGATAGAACTATTGCTCACAAATGGAGGAATAATTAGATCAAGGCGTAAAATTGAAGCGATTATCAAGAATGCAAAAGCATTCATCAAAGTCCAAGAGGAGTTCGGTTCTTTTGATTCCTATATCTGGAGATTCACCGATGGGAAAACCCTGGAATATCCTGGGCATGCAGATGGGACTGTAGTAATCGCAAGAAATGAACTTTCCGATACAATAAGCTCTGATTTGAAAAAGCGAGGATTTTCTTTCCTTGGTTCCATCACCGTGTATGCACATCTCCAAGCTGCGGGAATCATAAATGATCATAGGGATTATTGTTTTTGTTATCACCATTAATTGATAAGATGACTTTCGTATTTAGCTTAAATAGTTGACTAAGTCAACAAAAATAATTACCTTGCACGTAAAGGTAATCGAATGAATAGTATAATACATCTTATAATAAGAATTCTTATAGGTTTATTGGTTGTTGTAATTTTATGTATTGCTGGTTTGGGGATTTATGTAAGTCACTATAAGAACCCTGCAAACAAACGTTTGACTGAGGCCGGTATTGCGGAGAAAACCGCAGTAGTAGGGCAGGTCGCATTCAATTACGCGGAGGGGCCTGACAATGGTCCTGCTTTATTACTTCTGCATGCTCAAACCCTAGATTGGTTTACGTATCATGAGGTTTTGCCTGCTTTGTCAGAAAAATTCCACGTCTTTGCAGTGGATTATCCAGGTCATGGAAAAACAACGTATCCTGCTAATTATGTGATGAGTGCAAACCAAATTGGTTCTGATTTGGCAGCTTTCATTGAAAAGATTATTGGAGAACCAGCTTTTGTCACGGGGAATTCCTCGGGTGGACTGCTTTCGGTATGGCTGGCTTCTCAAAGACCTGACTTGGTTCGAGCACTCGTTCTGGAAGATCCTCCTTTGTTTTCTTCTGAATACGCAGAGCTTTCCCATACGGTAGCTGACAAGCTGTTTTCCGCAAGCGAGAAGGCAATACAGAATCCAACTTTTAATGGAAATTTTCTTGATTATTGGATTGAGAATGGAACTGCGTTTTTCAAGCGATATGCAGGCTCTTTTTCCCAACCGATTTTGCATTGGGCAATTACATTGTATAGGAATGCAAATCCAGGAGATCCTCTTGAAATAGCCTTTTTGCCAGCAACTGTACAAGAAATGCTTAGAGGGTTAGATACCTATGACCCCCGTTTTGGAGCTGCCTTTCATACAGGATCATGGAATGAGGGGTTTGATCATGCATCTGCATTGGCCAAAATTCAATGTCCCACATTGTTGGTACAAGCCAATTTTGAGATCATGGCAGATGGAACATTGGATGGAGCAATGAACGAAGAAATGGCTAAGCGTGCCGTCTCCTTGATTCCTGATTGTACCTACCTGAAGGTTGATTCAGGCCATGTAACGAATCTAGAAATACCCGATCAATTCATTAAAATTGTAGACTCTTTTTTCCTAGGAGAGGAATAGTTATGGAAGAAACAAGGATATTGAGAAGTTTTGGTGTTCTCTATAGAACATTTGTCCAATATATGACCAATGAAGTCGCAATTCAGGATGTTTCCTTTTCGGACAGCATGTTTCTTGTAACCATCGGTGAAAAGGAAGGAATTAGCCAAGAAGAAATATCCTCCTTATTGGCTATTGATAAAGCAGCAGTAGCTCGATCGGTGAAAAATTTAGTTGCAAATGGGTATGCACGTGTCGAAAAATTCGAAGGGAATAAGAAGACGAAGAGACTTTTCCTCACAGACGAAGGCCGAAGCCTGTATGCTTCTATACTGAAAAGCCAGCATGGATGGTTGGACGCTATGCTGAAAGATTTACAAAAAAGTCAGAGAGAGTCTTTTATAGGAAACCTTGAAATAATGAGTCAATATGCTAAAGAGTTTAAAAAAGCAGGGAACTGAATATTATATTTTTCCTGCTTCATGATTCTGTGGGCATAGGATTTTGTCCAAAAAGGAGAATAAACCAAATAAGAGAGAAGCTAGGATACTCAGTGCAACCATTGCAGTATACATATCCAAGTAATCCATTCGGGCCCAACTATCCATAATCAAATAGCCAAGGCCTGAGGTAGTGGCAAATGTTTCTGCTAGGAAGAGGACGGCAGTGGCCGTACCTGTTGAAATTCTCAGTGCCGTAAAGAATGAGGGTAACACAGCCGGTATTACTACATGCACCAATAAATCCTTTCTGGTGGCATCCAAGCTTCTTACTGAATCCAGATAACGCTTGTCGATGGCTCTGGCGGCATCACGCACTACAAAATAGAGCTGGAAGAAGATGATTAGAGAGATCAGGAATATCTTGGAAAGATTCCCCAATCCCAAGAACAGCATGATAACCGGAAGTAGAGCTACCTTCGGTATGGGATACATCACATAGGCGAGCGGTGACACCACCTTGTCAGCTTTGGGACTTCTTCCTGTCCATAGACCAAGCATCACAGCGGGGATAGCAGCAGCTATCGTTGCTGCGACAATGCGGAACGAAGAAATAAGGAAATGCTGTAACAAAGTCCCTTCAGCCAGCGTCTCAAAAAGATGAATCAAGACCAGATGGGGATAGGGCAGGAAGGGTTTTGCTGCAATGAAAGCAAGCAGATACCAGATTCCGATAAGTGCAACTACTGCTTTTTTCATTGTTCGAACCCCCTTCCCAGAAGCTGGCGTGTTTGCACACAGGCTGAGAAATAAGCCTCGCTTATCCTATAAGTAGCATCCTTGGTATGAGGATTCTCTACCACAGGAAGAAATGTTGCTGTTCCATTAATAGGGCGTTCGAGCACATGAATGTAATCGGCAAGATATGCCGCTTCTTCAATACTGTGGGTTACCAGAATTGTGGTCATCTCATGATGGGTGGAAAGAGTCAGAAGCAGTTCCTGCATCTGTTCACGATTCATAGCATCAAGAGCAGAGAATGGTTCATCCATCAACAGAAGCTTTGGTTCGGTGATAAGAGCACGAGCAATAGCACAGCGCTGTTTCTCACCCCCTGAAAGCGTTGCAGGAAATGAAGATTGGAGCGAGGTAATTCCCAGCTCTTCCATTACTGCATCGGTCT
>QJZS01000078.1 GCA_003247345.1 Spirochaetales bacterium | reverse complement strand
CTCCCTCCGGTGCTCGATATCTACAAAGCCTTGGAAGAGGACTCTCCACTCGTTCACAAAAGTGGTAACTTGCTCTCTTCGGAGCATATTGTTCGTGGCGATGTAGAGAAAGCATTCAAAGAGAGTGCTCATGTAGTGAAGCGTACCTATAAAACCCCATACACCGAGC
Source organism: Spirochaetales bacterium (assembly GCA_003247345.1). Classification (GTDB taxonomy): domain Bacteria; phylum Spirochaetota; class Spirochaetia; order Sphaerochaetales; family Sphaerochaetaceae; genus Sphaerochaeta. Next base: position 3,123 of record QJZS01000078.1, on the reverse strand, counting down.
ATGCTTTTATGGAACCTGAATGTGCTGTAGCTTTGCCTGAAGGCAACGGGGTTCTCATCCATACAGCTAGTCAGTCTGTGTATGACGAGCGGCATGAAATCAGCAGCATACTTGCCCTAAGCCCAGATAAGGTCCATTGCCATAGCATGCTAGTCGGTGGTGGTTTTGGTGGTAAGGAAGATATGAGTGTGCAACACCATGCAGCCTTGGCTGCTTGGGTACTCAAAGCTCCTGTAAAAGTAAAATTGACCAGACAGGAAAGTCTCATGGTGCATCCAAAGAGACATCCCATGGATATGGAAATTACCACCAGCTGTGATGACGAAGGAAAGCTGACTGGTGTCAAAGCACTGATATATGCCAATACAGGAGCATATGCCTCTCTCGGAGGCCCTGTATTGCAGCGCGCTTGCGTACATGCTTCAGGCCCTTACAATTTCCAGAATCTTGAAGTAATAGGAAAAGCCATTTACACAAACATGGTACCAGCAGGAGCTTTCCGAGGGTTTGGTGTAACACAAATCTGTTTTGCGGTGGAAGCAAATATGAACCTTCTCGCAGATGAATTGGGAATGGATTATTATGAGATCCGCAGGATCAACGCACTCAAACCAGGAGATATTATGCCCAACGGACAGATAGCTGCCACGGATACAGGTATTGTCGAATGCTTGGAAGCGGTAAAGGATGCTTACTATTCAAGTCCTCGATCTGGAATTGCCTGTGGATTTAAAAATAGTGGGCTTGGTGGAGGTTTCCCTGATACCGGTCGTTGTATTCTCTCTGTCGAAAACGGCATAGTTCACGTAAGAACCAGTGCAGCATGTATGGGCCAAGGTGTAGCCACGGTCTGTACCCAGATGCTCGGAGAAACATGCTCACTGAAGACTTCCCAAATTCTTGTGGAGTCCCCTGACACGGTACGGACTCCTGATTCGGGTACCAGTACTGCAAGTAGGCAATCGGTATTCACAGGAGAGGCGGTCAGAAGAGCAGCGTTGCAACTCAAAGAAGCAATGGAGACTTCTTCCTTAGAAGAATTGGAAGGTAAGGAATTTTTCGGAGAGTATACGTCCGTTACCGATCCCATTACCTCTACAAAGGAACATCCTGTAGCTCACGTTGCGTACAGCTACTCAGCACAGGTGGTCATCCTTGATGAGCAAGGTAAATTGGAAAAAGTTGTAGCAGCCTGTGATGTTGGCCAAGTAGTAAATCATCAAGCACTGACAGGACAGATAGAAGGTGGCGTTGTCATGGGTCTTGGTTACGGACTAACCGAGGACTTCCCCATTGAAGACGGCTATCTGAAAGTTAAATACGGTACGTTGGGATTGCTCAGAAGTACTGATGTTCCTCCCTTGGAATCTATCACAGTAGAAGGCCCTGGAAAGCATGAAATTGCCTATGGTGTCAAAGGCGTAGGAGAGCTTACTACTATTCCTACTGCCCCAGCCTGCCAGAATGCCTACTACCGCTATGATGAGAAATTCCGTACTTCCTTGCCTCTTGAGGATACCCCGTACAAGAAAGCAAAGCACTAGCAATAAAAGATAATTACTAATTAAAACAGCCTGAAATTCATTACCGAATTTTAGGCTATTTTTATCATATCCCAAAATCAATCTCAACCGGGCACATTAGGCAATCTCAATTAATATGATCAATTGGTATTTCATTGTTGCCATGGTATTATGTCTCTATGATTCTCAAACACGCACGATACCTCGGTCCCGATTATATGTTACACACCCATGACTTTCGCATTGAAGGTTCTGTAATTACTGAAATAGACGATACTCTGGTAGCCCTAGATTCTGAAGAAGTAATTGATTGTTCTTCCTATCTCATATATCCAACCCTTGCTGATTGTCATGTTCATACCCCTGATACGCTCCTTCGCGGTTTGTTCAGTGATATGCGTTTGCATGATTGGTGCAATGACACACAGCAGGGAAAACTCCAACAGGAGTTATATGATTACATTGATCACTCCGTTACTACTTCTGAGTTCAGGATCATGGTTCTGTATGCATACCTACAATATGTAAAAATGGGTGTAGGATTCATCGTTGAAACCGGTCAAGCCGACCTTAGTTGCCAAGCATTGGAAGATTGCATCAAGGAAATCGGTATCAGGGCATTGGTTGATTGGTATGATGAAACACCAGTGTCTCCGATTGATTGTACGAGAATCAGCAGGGGTACGCATCTGGAAGAAGAAGAATCCTTGGAAGCTGATGAGCTGAACAGAACTGTTACCCGGGTTAACCAACAGAACGTACCGTTGATGACTCATTGTTTAGAAACAGAGTTTAGACGAGATGAAAGCTTACGGAAGTTCGGAAAATCGACAGTAAAGTTACTCGATTACTATAATCTATTAAACGAACAAGCCATCCTTTTTCATTGCGTAGAGACTGATGATGAGGATATCAAACTGCTGGCATCCCGCAAAGCCTGCATTGTCCACTGCCCTGTTTCCAATCAAGTATCAGGAGCTCATAAGATGCACTTAAAAGCATTACTCGAAAAGAAAGCTCACATTACCTTGGGAACGGATTATCTGACCCATGATATTTGGGAGGTAATGCGAACTACCTACGCTGAGCTCAAGCAAACCAACCTACGAGATACGCATGGAGCAAAAGATGTTTGGCATATGGCAACAAAAGCAGCCGCCACAATTGGAGAGCAGAGCGGATATTCTGGATCTATTGATGTTGGGGGCAAAGCTGATCTGCTCTTCATCAAGGACAATCTGTCACTTGGGCCACTTGTTCAATTACCTACATTCTCCAATGTTGCCTTCAACACCCTAACCTATACCCGCCCTTCCATGATCGAGCATGTCATGATTGATGGAAACTGGGTAGTAAAAAGCAAGGTATGCACAACTATTGATGAAGAACTAATTGAAAAGCAATACGAGGCAATCGCAAGAAAAGTCTTCCATGGAAGGTTATTGTAATTTGGCAGACAAGCTATATAAAACAGATCTTATTGGATTTCTTCATTTCATGCTTTTCTATTTTCAATCCCAAAACAGTATTATACAGTTTATTTCTTTTGTATAATATCATTACACAAACTGTAATATTTGTATTATTCAAAGATTTCTTG
>QJZS01000020.1 GCA_003247345.1 Spirochaetales bacterium | reverse complement strand
TCTCACAGCTACCCTATTGATAGCTTTCTTATCCCTCTTTGTGGGTAGATACCCGGTTGCGGGATTTTCATTTCCTTCTGACTGGTCAACTAATGCAATGACACGCAATATTCTGCTCAGGGTACGTCTTCCTAGAATTGTACTTGCCCTGCTTGCAGGAGCTATGCTTAGTGCCAGCGGATTTACTTTCCAAATGCTGTTTTCCAATCCTTTGGTTGAACCAGGTTTTCTAGGTGTCAGCCAAGGATCGGCATTTGGAGCTGCTTTGATGATTATCTTGGGAACCACTACCACTGCCATGATACAGGTCAGTGCCACTACCTTTGGATTACTAGCTTTAATTTGTTCATATTATTTGGCTACCAAATTCCATTTCGGAGGTTGGCTGCTGAGGCTGGTACTCAGTGGAATAGCGGTATCTGCAATATTTTCCAGCGCTCTTGGGGTAATCAAACTTGTAGCCGATCCAACCAAGGATTTGCAAGACATTACCTTTTGGATGATGGGCGGGCTTTGGAACGCAACCTGGAATCAAATTTTTTCCATTCTTTGGATAGTCCTTATCAGTCTGTCCATTCTCATGGGATATCGATGGAAATTGAATTTACTATCCATGCAGGAAAAAACTTCATTCTCCGTTGGCTTGAACCCTAAACGCGAACGAATCATTCTGTTGTTCGTTGCAACAGTGGGTACTACGCTAACCATCTCTATCACAGGACTTATCGGCTGGGTCGGGTTGATCACACCGCATCTGGCACGCAAGCTGTTTGGTTCGGACAGCAGTGCAAGTCTGCCAGGTTCCATGATTATAGGAGCCTTTTTTCTGTTGGTGTGCGATACAATCGGCCGCACTCTGATGCCTGTGGAAATCCCCATTGGATTACTCACCAGTTTCATTGGGTCAATTGTTTTCATCATTATTCTCTCGCTACGGCATCAGGAGGGAAAAGCATGATTGCAATTACCATTGAGAACTTAAGTTACACCTACCCCAGCGGGACAAACGCACTTTCTGATCTCTCCTTGGAAATAAACCAAGGTGAGTGTATTGCTATTCTTGGTTCCAATGGTGCAGGAAAATCCACCTTGCTCGATTTGTTGTTGGGATGGAAAAAATCTAATAGTATTGCACTCTTCGGGAAACAGTTATCCACTTATGGACGGAAGGAATTAGGTAGGACGCTGGCTTTGGTGCCGCAAACAGAACAATACAACTTCTCTTTCAGCCTACTCGATTACGTACTTTTCGGAAGGTCTCCTTATCTTTCCCAAATGGGAACTCCTTCCGAGCAAGATGCCCAAATTGCCTTTGATGCACTACAAGAGGTAGGACTTGGCTCCTATGCCCAAAGAAATATCACCGACCTGAGTGGGGGTGAACATCAGCTTTTGCTGCTTGCACGAGCCATTGCTCAGCAAAGTGCAATTCTATTGCTGGATGAACCTACCAGTGCCCTCGATCCTGCAAACCGAAAACGAGTACTCAATATTCTTAAGGGTTTGACAGAGAGAGGAAAAACCATCTTATTTACTACCCATGATGCAAATCTGGCATACGAGCTTGCAACGCATGTAGCCATGCTTAAGAACGGTGAGCTCCTTGCATACGGAACAAAAGATGAGGTGGTCACCACCTCACTGCTGACCACCTTATACGGAACGGAACTTACCGTATGCCAATTTGGAGAGAAAAAACTTATTTACTAAGCTCCAAGTCAACAAATTGAAAACTGGGAACATCAAACAAACCTCTATCGGTAAGCTTATACACAGGAATTACCGGTAAGGACATGAAACACAGAGTCATGAAGGGATCAATATCTGCATTAACATGCAATTTCTGCTGTGCAATCGTATGCAAGGTAGCAAGATTCTCTGCTATCACATCCCCACTCTCATAACTCATGAGTCCGGCAACCTGCTGGGCGAAGAATGCAAGCACCTTCTTATTCTGTACTATGACCATGCCTCCGCCATTTGCTATTAAATGTTCCACGGCAATACTCATATCTTCATCATTATCGCCGATTGTTATGATATTGTGCGAGTCATGGGCAACAGAGGTAGCCATAGCCCCTCCCTTCAACCCAAAACCTCGAATCAACGCACAGGCAACATTTCCGGTATTTTTATGCCGTTCAACTACGGCAAGCTTAAGAATGTCCTGACTGGGATTGTGTACCCATTTTCCCTCGTGCACAGTTACTGTTGCCTCTCCCCCGCCTGTAACAACTCCACCAGGGATAACATCTATTATGCGTACATGCGAACTTGTAAGTGGTAATTCAAGCTTCTTGGAGGAGAACTCTTTCACCTGCATTCTTTGTTCAACGCGCGAATCAGATCTACTTTTCATTGGCTTGAGAATTTTTTGGTCCATAGCAACCAAATCACCACCAATATATACCTGATGCATTGTGAACTCTGAAAGATTATCTACCAAACAGAAATCAGCTCTAAGACCTGGGGCTATCGCTCCCCTGTCTTCCAAATGATAACATTCAGCACTATTGATCGTAGCCATACATATAGCTTCGATGGGATCAAGACCGGATTGGACTGCAAGACGAACATTGTTATTGATGTGGCCTTCTTGAAGGATACTTCTTGGTTGTCTGTCATCAGTACAAAATACACAGTGTCTACTGTTTTTACTATCTACCCCACCCAATAGCTGCAATACATTTTCACATGCAGAACCTTGGCGTAGCATGACATACATCCCTCGGCGAATTCGGTCTCTGAGTTCTTGCCCATTCTCGCATTCATGGTCAGTGTGAATACCCGCGGCAGCGTATGCATCGAGGTCATGGCCTGTAATAGCAGGGCTATGCCCATCCACAGGAACGCTCTTCTGTTTTGCAACCATGATTTTATCTATCACTAAATCTGAAGCTTGAATGACACCAGGATAATCCATCATCTCACCAAGCCCAAGAACCCGTTCATAAGCCAAAGCCTTTTGTATATCAGCAGATGTAATATCAGCACCATTATTTTCAAACGTGGTGGCAGGAACACAGGAAGGGACCATAAAGAAAGCTTGCAAGGCAGTATCTTTGGAAGCTTCCAGCATATAGGAAAGTCCATCAAGCCCGCAGACATTGCAAATTTCATGAGGATCGGCAACAACGGTGGTTGTACCGCAAGGTACAACAAGATTAGAGAATTCCTCAGGAGTTGCATGACTCGATTCTATATGCACATGGCTGTCAATGAACCCGGGAACCAGGTATTTGCCCATTGCATCGACAATCTTCTGAGCCTTACCTTCTCCAACTGGAGCATACCCACAAATTTTTCCCTCATGAATCAAAAGATCGGATTCAAACCAATCTTTATTAAATACATCCAATATTTGAGCATTTGTGATACAGAGCTGTGCCTTTTTTTTGCCACTAGCCACAGCTATGATCTGTTTCAGGTGTTCCTTGCTATTCATATGCCTTCCTTTGCAACATTTTGCAACGCCTTTTTACCATTGTATCACTCCATTGCGATTCTTTAAAGCCAAAATCGATATCACAATTATATCCCTTTTTGAGAATCTATACTGATAACAATTCTAATATTTTTAATAATTGGTAAATATTTTGTACATTTATTAGTTATTATCTAAAATTTATCTTTAATAATTGGGCTATATGACAAAATTATCGATTTTTCTGTACGATTCGATACTTGTGGAGTAGAATACAAGTAATAAAAACATCTGCAAGGAGTGCATAGATGGAAAAGTTTTTCAAGCTCAATGAACGAAAAACGACCGTCAAGACTGAAGTTATGGCTGGTGTTACCACCTTTCTGACCATGGCTTACATTCTTGCCGTCAATCCGGGTATCCTGTCCCAATCGGGGATGGATTTCTCCAAGGTATTTGCAGCCACTGCTATCGCATCTGCAATCGCAACACTGGTAATGGCTTTGCTTGCCAACCTGCCGTTCGCACTTGCTCCAGGAATGGGGTTGAATGCCTTCCTTACCTACACCGTTGTACTTGGTATGGGTCATAGCTGGCGATTTGCTCTCACCGCTGTATTTGTTGAAGGTATCATCTTCATCATTCTCACCGCCGTGAACATCCGTGAAGCAATTGTTAACAGTATTCCAGCTAACCTGAAGAAAGCCATCGGGGTTGGTATCGGGTTGTTCATTGCCTTCATCGGCATGCAAAATGCTGGAATCATCGTCAATAATGACGCAACACTCGTATCCCTTAATCCAGAATGGTTTAAAGGGGCCCCAGCTCTTACGATGATTGGCCTGGTCATCACGGGAATCCTTCTTGCTTATAAAGTGAATGGAGCCCTTTTGATCGGAATTTTCTTGACTGCTATTGTTGGAATTCCATTCGGTCTTACCAAGTATGCGGGTGGTTCATACTTACCTTCAGCTCCCTATTTGTTCCCCTTCGAATTCTCAAAGATTCTCTCACTAGACTTCGTCGTAATCGTCTTTACATTTCTTTTCGTCGATATGTTCGACACCGTTGGCACCCTAATCGGATGTGCAACAAAAGCTGACATGATTCAGGAAGATGGTTCAATTCCCAATGTCAAGGAGGCTTTGTTTGCAGACTCAGTAGGTACTACTGTTGGTGCTATACTTGGAACTTCTACCGTTACTACTTTTGTGGAATCCTCTGCTGGTGTTGTAGAAGGTGGACGTACCGGTTTGACGGCTTTGGTTGTTGCCATTCTGTTTGCACTTTCCCTGTTCCTCGAACCTTTGTTCGGTTCGATTCCTAGTGCAGCAACAGCTCCCGCATTAATCATCGTTGGTGTTATGATGATGAGCCCAGTCAAAGATATCGAATGGGGCGAGATGACAGAAGCCATCCCAGCGTTCCTTACGATGATCTTCATGATTGTTTCTTACAGCATCGCCGATGGTATTATGTTCGGCATTTTGGCTTATGTATTGCTCAAGCTGTTCACCAAGAAGTCAAATGAGATTTCAAAGATGACTTGGGTTGTATTTGGATTGTTCGTGCTGAAGATTATCTTTGGCGCCCTCTAAGAGCTTCTACTCTGTTCAAATCTGCTGGACCTTTCGAGGTCCAGTATTTTTATCCTCTACACATCCCTCTGTTTCTGCGCTACAATACCGTGACCATGAAGGAGAAGTCGATGAAAGATAATTTCAAGCGATTAGATACGAGCAAAGTATATTTAGTTACTGGTGCTGCTGGTTTCATCGGTTTCCACCTAACCAGAAGACTGCTGGGACTTGGGTGTACAGTTATCGGTCTTGATAATATGAATGATTATTATGAAGTATCCCTTAAAGAAGAACGGTTGAGGTTGTTGGCCAATGACCGTTTCATTTTTTATAAAGCGGATCTTTCAGATAAGGCAACCTTGGATCGGATTTTCGAAAAGAATCACATAACCCATGTAATTAATTTGGCAGCCCAAGCAGGTGTACGGTACAGTATCGACAATCCCTATGCATACCTCCAGTCGAATCTCGTAGGATTCCTTAACATCCTGGAAGCTTGTAGACATTACAAGGTTGAACACTTGGTCTATGCCAGCTCATCCTCAGTATATGGTCTTAACAGCAAAATTCCTTATTCAACATCGGACAAGGTCGATAATCCTGTAAGTCTCTATGCAGCAACGAAGAAATCCAATGAGTTGATGGCTCATGCATATACCCACCTTTACCAAATACCTTCCACGGGACTTCGTTTCTTTACCGTCTATGGTCCGTACGGTAGACCCGATATGGCATACTTCTCCTTCAGTAAGAAAATCATGGAAGGCAAGGGAATCAAGGTTTTCAACAATGGGGATATGTGGCGAGATTTTACCTACGTAGACGACATTATCACAGCCTTGGAAAACATTATTCCCAATATTCCCGATGAGAACAAAGATCACGACAGATACAAGGTCTATAACATAGGAAACAACAAACCCGTAAGGCTCAAACAGTTCATTGAAACCTTGGAAACCTGTTTAGGAAAGCAAGCTGAGAAGGAATACCTTCCCATGTATCAAACCTATGCAGATGTTACGGATTTGATGCAAGATTTTGATTTCCGTCCTAACACACCGCTTAAACAAGGTCTTGAAACGTTCGTATCCTGGTTCAAGACCTATTACGGGTACTAAACCTCCCATGTTGGATATAGTCATCATAGGAGGCGGTGCTGCAGGGCTCTTTCTTTCAGCAAACCTGCGTACAAACAATGCAGTACTGCTCAATCATGCAGAAGAAGTTGGAAAAAAAATTCTTATCACTGGCGGAGGAATGTGCAATCTCACAAATACTCTTCCACCTGACCAATTCCTTATGCATTTTGGAGACAAGGGACAACGGAATTTTCTCCTTCCGGCATTACAAGCTTTTCCCCCTGATAACCTTCAGCAATGGTTCATCCAACACGGGGTTTCCCTGACAACAAGAGAAGACGGTAAAGTATTCCCTGCTTCTTTGGACGCCCATCAAGTGAGAGATATTTTGGTACACCATAGCCGAGCTCGTATCTTTAACAAAGTAGAAATTCTTGATATCAAACGAGAACAAAATTCCTACGTCATTACAACAAATACAACAGAATTCCGCACTAAAGTATTGGTATTAGCCACTGGTGGAATGAGTTATCCACGAACAGGAAGCGATGGAAGCGGATACCAACTGGCAAAATTACTTGGGCATTCCATTGTTCCTCCCAAACCGGCACTTAGCGCAGTTTCCATCGACTCCTACCCATGGACAAGGCTTGCAGGTAACTCATTACGAGCGGTATCTGCAGAGTTTGCACATGCAGGAGAACAGAAGCGTTTTTTGCAGGCAACGGGTGACATTCTGTTTACCCACGACGGGCTATCAGGTCCATTGATTCTTACAGCAAGCAGAATCCTCAAAGCCGGTGATACCATTACGTTAAGTCTCATCCCATACCAGAATAAGAATGAGACTATGCAAATGCTCACTACTCTTTTTGCAAACAATCCGAAGAAAAAGATAACCACGTTGTTAAAAGAAGCTGGAATTTTCGCTTCATTAGCTCAATATCTTGTTGATTCCAATACTATTCCCATTGATCTGACTGCTGCAAATCTCAATAAACAAATGCGTCAGCAGTTGGTGAATGCCATCGTGCAAACAAGGTTCACGATCAAAGCGGTAAAAGGCTTCAATTCTGCAATGGTAACAGCAGGAGGGGTCTCATTGGATGAGGTCAACCGAAAAACGATGGAATCAAAAATACACAAGGAACTCTACTTCTGTGGTGAAATATTGGATTATGATGGGGAGAGTGGTGGTTACAATTTGCAGGCCGCATTCTCTACTGCACATTTGATAGCTTCAAACGTATAATGATGGAGGAAATGTAATGAAATATCTTTGGACTACCCTTACCGTAGCTGACATGGAAAAAAGCTTGGACTTTTACCAGAATGTTGTAGGATTGCCTTTACAAAGCAGAAGACAGGCAGGGCCTACAACCGAACTCGCATTTCTGGGAGACGGAGAAGTCAAAATTGAGTTGATTTATCATAAGGGCGTACAAGTCGAAAAAATGGGAAAGGCAATCAGTATGGGCTTCGAAGTCGCTGACATCGACGAATTCATAATATATCTAAAAACTAAAGGGATTGAGGTCGCAGAAGGGCCATTCTCCCCCAACCCACATATCAAATTTTTCTATGTCCTCGATCCAAATGGACTCAGAATCCAGTTTGTTCAGAACCTCTAAACGTAAAAGAGCCGGGAAAATTTCCCGGCTCAATAATGTATGGAGTATCACCTAAAACTTATTTAATGCGCTTGGTAGCAACTTCGAGCAACTCACCAAGTTTTGCAGAAGGATTCTGGAACTTTGCCAAGAAGATCATTGCTGCAATGATGTACGGCTTGAAGCTGGCTTCTTTATACAAGGGCACCAAATAGCGATCGAATACGGAAGCTTCAACCTCGCCTTCCTTACAAGAAAGACCGGAAATATCAGCAGGTAGGCAGTGCATGTACAAAGCCTTGCCGTCTTTTGTAGTCTTCATCAAATCTTCGGTACAGGTCCAATCTTTGAACTTTGCATTATTTGCCAAGCAACTTTTCTCAAGTGCTTTCAGAGCTTCTTGGTCACCCTGCTCCACAATTTGGGTTCTCTCTTCCATTACCGCGAAGGGAGCCCAGCTCTTGGGATACACAATATCGGCATCCTTGAATGCTTCTTCCATGGTTGCTACGCGTTTGTAAGAACCACCGCTCTTCTTTGCATTCTCTTTTGCAACTTCTTCAACCTCAGCCATTACATTGTAGCCTTCCGGATGAGCGAGTACGACATCCATGCCGAAACGTGTAAACAAGCCGATAATACCCTGAGGAACAGAAAGCGGCTTGCCGTATGAAGGACTGTAAGCCCAAGTCATGGCAATTTTCTTTCCCTTGAGGTTTTCCACACCACCAAAATAATTGATGACATGAAGCATGTCAGCCATGCTCTGAGTTGGATGGTCGATATCACACTGAAGATTGACCAGAGTAGGTCTCTGTTCGAGAACACCGTCATCATATCCCTCTTGAACTGCATCAGCGACAGTCTTCATGTACGTATGGCCTTTCCCGATGTACATATCATCACGAATGCCGATGACATCAGCCATGAAACTCACCATGTTTGCAGTCTCACGAACGGTTTCGCCATGTGCAATCTGGCTGGTTTTTTCATCCAAGTCCTGAACCTCAAGACCAAGCAAATTACATGCACTTGCAAAGCTGAATCGAGTTCTTGTGGAATTATCACGGAAAACGGAGATTCCAAGACCACTATCGAATACCTTGGTGGAGATGTTGTTCTCACGCAGTGCGCGAAGTACTTCAGCTACCTGAAATACTGCAGCGATTTCATCATCGCTTTCTTTCCAAGTATGGAAAAAATCATTGAGATACATGTTGTCAGTTTTGAGGGTTTTCAGTTCCTCAATCATTTTTTTAATAGTGGTTTTGTCCTTCATATAGAAAGCCTCCGTACATTGTTTATTCATAAAGAATCCAGACAATGGCACTATACCATGGAGGTTTGCCATTGTCCAGATTTATGTTGCAGTTTGTTGCAATATCTTTTAGACCTTTCCCATGGCCCTGAGAATTTTCTCAGGTGAGAACGGCCAACTACGCATCCATACACCTACTGCATCATGGATTGCCGTAGCAATTGCCGGTGCTGCCCCGTTGGTAGCAATTTCACTGATGGATTTGGCTCCATAAGGACCAACTTCATCCTGAACATCAATCAAGACCGCCTTGAAATCCTCTGGCTTTTCAGCAATCATCGGGACACCGTACTCAGCAAGTGTCGGATTCAAACACACCCCGTCCTTATCCAGTATCATCTGTTCATACAGGGTATGCCCGATAGATTTGAGTGAAGCCCCATACATCTGGCAAAGAGCCAACTCCGGATTGATCGGAGTACCGGCATCTTGCAATGCATAGTACTTCTGAACCTTTACTGCTCCAGTACGAACATTAACCGCAACCTGTGCAAAGTGTGCTCCATAGGGAACTGCGTTATGGTTGGTAGTAAAGGATCCCTTGCCCATTACCTGACCACGTCCTGTACCGGTAAGTGCATCGTGGCTGAGTGTTGCATAGCTGAGAGTTTTTCCAGTTTTTGTACTGTAGACTTCACCAGGTTCACGGATTGCCAAATCGTCTGCCGATTCCCCCATTTGATAGGCTGCTTCGTCCAGTAGATTCTTTTTCAAATCTTGTGCTGCCAGATAAGAAGCTCCACCGCTGAAGTAGGTACCGCTGGAAGCATAAGCGCCGGTATCGAAGGTACAACTGTCAGTATCTCCACTGATAACGGTAACTTTTTCCAAAGGAACACAGAACGCTTCGCTCATCATCTTGGCACTGATGGTATCCAACCCTGTACCCAGATCTGCTCCGCCACTGAATATCTGGAAAGTTCCATCAGTCAGCAGTTTTGCCCAAGCATTAGAATGATCAAGGCCGGGGAGGCCACTACCCTGCTGGATCATGGCAAATCCTTTACCAATCTTCCAATCAGAATCAGGGGATTTTTCCTTTTTACCCCACTTGATCATTTCGGCACCTTGTTTCAATGCTTGTTCCAATCCACAAGTTCCAACAGGAACCACAGTTCCTTCACGGCCTTCACCCAAACCTCTGAGTATTTCAAGCATATACCCAGGCTCGACTTTGTTCTTCATAGCCATATCGTAGTAATCGATACCAACCTTATCAGCCAACTCTGCCATACACACCATCAAGGCATAGCTACCCTTCGGAGCACCGTAGCCCTGATATGCACCAGTAGGTGCAATATTGGTGTAATACGTAATGACATCGAACTTCATGTTGTCACACTTAAGTAAGGGAAGTGTCTTACTGCAAGCATTCATGGGAACGGTAAGACAGTGGTTTCCGTACGGACCTGTATTCGCCCTGACATCCATATACACGGCAGTAATACGTCCATCTTTCTTTGCTCCCATCTTTACCGTCACTCTCATAGGATGTCGTGTTGAGTTCGCAATAAACTCTTCCTCACGAGTATTTCGATAGAGAATTGGCTTACCGGTTATCCATGTGGCATACCCCACCAAATCCTCAACCAAAATATCCTGCTTGGAACCATAACCACCACCAACTCTTTCCTTGATGATTCTGATCTTGTTCTCGGGAATCTGGCATACCCAGGAGACAATTCGACGTACATGGTAAGGAACCTGAGTAGAGGCATTCATAACAAGGCGTCCGCCATCAATCCTTGCATACGCAATGTGTGGCTCGAGTGGAGTACATTGAATCTGGCTCGTTTGATAGGTTTGTTCTACAACCACATCAGCTTCTTTAAAACCTTTCTCGACATCGCCAATTTGGCCATGTGCTGCAGATGCGATATTGTGACGTATATCACCATGCAGAGGGAATTGATATATGACTTTCCCATCTCTAGGATCAGCACTCTTGTTGTATTCGTCCAGATTATCAGGAGCACCGCTGTTGAACTGAACTATCCCGTTATGGACCAGAGGTGCGCCGTCTGCCATGGCTTCTTCAACGGTCAATACAGGCTTGAGGACTTCATATTCCACTTTAATGGCAGCCATTGCTGCAAGCGCTTGTTCCTTTGTTTCAGCAACGATTGCAGCTACTCGGTCCCCTACATGCCTGACTTTCTGGTTCAGCAGTTTTCTGTCATGGGGACTTGGTTCAGGGTTACCCTGACCAGCCTGCATATAGAAAACATCAGGACAGTTCTCATGGGTAATGATGGTATCAACACCATCCATCGCCAAAGCCTTTTTAATATCAATTTTCTTAATGTATGCATGGGCATAAGGACTACGCAGGACAACCATTGAATGGTAGCCGGGCAATACACGATCCTCAACAAAGCAAGCTTCTCCTGCCACAAGCTGAGGTCCGTCAATTTTGCTCTTCGGCTTTCCAACGTAGGTAAGATCCTCTCGAAAAGAAGGAGAAATTATAGTCTTATAGGAACCATACTGCATTTTCTCAACAGCCAATTTCACTGCAAGATAATAATGTTCATATCCCGTATCTCGAATGAAAATACCACTGAGTACCTGAGTAATCCTTTCCTTGGAGGGATTGCTTTCATGTTCCAACAACCAAGTCAACAACAATGCGGCAGCAGGAGCATTATATGCACTTTGAACAACCCCTGCATCTATCATGGCTTGCTGGACGACATTCAGGTTTCTACTGGTTCCGAGTGATTCTGCGGTGCGAATTTCCTTGCCTTCTGCTTGCTGGGCAAACAGCAAATTCGAGTAAACAGGCTTATCATCCAATATGACTGTATCGCTTCCAGCGAAACCTTCGCTATCATCACTATCACGAACGCTGGTATATCCAAGACGTACCAACATCGACCGAAGTGATTCGGCTTGTTTGCATTCCACTGTATGAGTTTTACCATTGACGGTACAAACTATCGTGCTCATCGGGTGCCTCCTTTGATGAAGAGAGAGAAGAGTTGGCCCACCCCTTCGCTAGCAATGTATCGCTTGTAATCAGAACTTCCGGAAATATCATCAACGGCTTCAAGCTTGTGTCCAACGGATAATTGGACATCATCACGTCTAGTCAATTCACCGTTTTCAATTCCATTCTCAACCTTATCAAGACGTTGTACGCCCTTTCCATGAACTGCTACATACACACGTACCTGGCTGATAACTTGTTCGCTATCTTTCATAGCTCCAAAACCTACGGTAACAGCAGCCTGACTTTGGCTGCTCATACCAAAACGTAAGGAACCGACGAATCGATCGTCTTTATAGATGCTGATTGAAAGCAACAAGGTGCCGGAAAACTGTTTGTGATATGCATGATATTCACGAATGGGGATACTATCTTCGCTGTATATCCCTTTTTCGGTAAGGTTGGCGGTGAATAGCCTACATCTGGAAGCCAAGAGTGCAGGAGCAAGATAGGAATAATCACTCATTAAAGCCAAATTACCACCAATTGTTGCCATATTCCGCTTTGTAAAAGAACCACAGAAACGTGCAGCATCTTTGAGCCAAACAGGAACAAGAGGAGAATCGATAAGCTGTTGCAGGGTAACCATGCTTCCGATTCTTATTGTTTCCCCTTCATCCGTAATGGTATCAAGGCCTAATTTAGCCAAACTGATTGCTGTCTTAGCCTCAACGGTGGAACCAATTCGATTTATCTCCGTTCCTCCAGCATAAAAAACACTTTTTGCATTGGCACGCTTCTTTTTCAGTGCATCCTCTGTGTCGCTCGCTACCAAGTATTCCTGTATCATACCGCCTCCTCTCTGGCAGCTTGATCAAGCATTCGCTTACTGATGGCGTTAGCCTTCTCTGTAAGTTCCTGTTCGTCGAAGCCAACCAGCTGCCCATGGTCAACTACAACCTTTCCATTGATAATCGTAAAATCAGTATTGTGGTTTGTGCCACAAAACAACAGACTTGCCACAGGATCGCTCTGACTTCCAGCATAGGGGAGAGTAGAAACATCATAGATTGCCAAGTCAGCTGCCCAGCCTTCATCCAAACGACCCACATTTGCAAAGTTCAAAGTTTTCGCCCCATTTTCAGTGGCTATAGTAAAAGCTTGGTTTGCAGAAAGTGCATCAGAACCATATTTGACTCGCTGTAACAGCATTGCCTGCCTAACCTCACCCAGCATATCAGAACTATCATTGCTTGCGCTACCATCAACAGCTAGTGAAACATTGATGCCCATCGGAAGCATTTCTTTGACTCGACAAATACCGCTTCCAAGCCGCATGTTTGAATTAGGACAGTGAGCAATATGGGAACCAGTCTTTGCAAGTATTCCCAGTTCCTCATCGTTGAAATGAATTCCATGAGCATAAAAAACATCGTTTCCGATCAAATTACACTCCTGCATGAGCTCTACTGGGCGCATTCCATACATCTCTTGGCAAAAATCTGCTTCATCATAGGTTTCACAGAGATGGGTATGAAGTCTAACTCCATATTTTCGACCAAGCTCAGCAGTCTTGGTCATCAGATCTTTGGTAACACTAAAGGGACTGCAAGGGGCAAGCGCAATTTTATGCATGGCATCTGGAGCATTGTCATGATAAGTCTTAATACAACGCTCACTGTCAGAAAGAATTTCATCTTCGGTCTGTACGACACTATCAGGGGGGAGCCCTCCATCCTTCTTGCTCAGGCTCATCGACCCTCTGGTTGGACTAAATCTCATTCCCAACGTATCGGCTGCCTCGAACTGCAATCCCATGAGATCCCCTTTGAAAGATCGTGGATACAGATAATGATGGTCCGTAGTCAAGGTACATCCGGTTTTCATCAGCTCAGCCATTGCAAGCATTGATGAATAGTAGACTGCCTCCTCATCAACGTACTTCCATACTTCATAGAGGTATTTCAACCAATCAAAAAGCTTTGCATTTTGTACTGCAGGAAGGTTTCGTGTCAGTGTTTGATAGAAATGGTGATGGGTGTTCACCAACCCAGGTATTACTACATGTCTGGAACAGTCAATGGTTCTTCCTGGTTTCGGATTGGATAATCCCCCGGTGGGGGCAATTTTTGCTACTTTATTTCCTACAATCAAAAGATCAGCACCTCTATATTGAGGCCCGTCAAAATTTGGTTGGAGACAGTATATATTTTTTAAGAGAAGCGAGGAACTCATGCCAATGTATCTCCTTAAGTCTTGCAGGACCATGTCGGTTTGCTTGCAAGACACACTCTACGGCATGCGGCTAACCCGCAAGGAAGGCATGGAGAAGGAAGGGGGCAACTCCACAACCTTGATTCTTCCTTATTACCCAGAAGGCAGAGCCCCTTTTGCACCTGATGGGTAATGTGGCAATTCATCCATTATAGCTACATACAATTAATGAAAAACGCCAATTTCCAAACAGCCACAAGGAACTTTCCCTGTGGCTGTATTATACCATATTATGCTCGATCCTTCTTCTCTCTTACTTTTCCAAAGTGTAAGGAAGCATGGCATAGAATGCTGCACAGATTTCCAAATCATCAACACGGTTGATTTCGTTTGGAGCATGTGCCTGAGCCTCATCCCCAGGGCCGAATCCAATTGCTGGAATCTTATGACGACCGGTGGTAGCTACCAGATTGGTAGAGAAGGTCCACTTGTCTACAACAGGTTTTTTCCCGAAGAGAGCCTCATGCCCGGCAATACCAGCTTGGACCAACACATGATCAGCATCAATTTTCCAGGTGGGGAAGTAGAGTTCCTGAGAATAAGGCTTCTTTGTCCAGCCTACTTTCTCATAATCAGGCATCTCTACTACGATTGAAGCAGGATCATCGCCGGTAGCTTTGCTGATATATTCTCGTACTTGAGAGATTGCAAGATCAGCATCTTCACCCCAGGTCAGACGTCTATCGAGATAGAGCATGGCGTAATCAGCGACTGCACACTGGCTGGGGCCCTTTACATCCATCACACTTACAGTAATCGTACCTTTCCCAAGGAAATTCTCTGCATCCGGCTTGAGGTCCTTATTCAATTGCTCGATAGCCAAGGCTGCCTTTGCTGCTTTATAGGCTGCACTCACTCCACGCTCTGGGGCACTGCCGTGGCATGAAATTCCTCTCAGGATTACACGGATTTCCATTCTACCGCGATGTCCACGGTAAAGACGACAACTGGTAGGTTCTGTAGAAACGATCAGATCGGGTTTGAAGTTTTCTTCTTCAATGAGATACTTCCAGCACATTCCGTCACAGTCTTCTTCCATAACGGTGAAGGTAAAGTACACGGTATATTCACCACCATAGCCAAGCTCTTTGAGAATACGGCCGGCAGTAATCATGGATGCTGCACCACCCTTCTGATCGCTGGACCCTCTACCCCAAACCTTTCCATCTTTAATCTCACCGCTAAATGGATCGAATTCCCAGTTCTTGAGATTCCCGACCTCAACTGTATCGATATGAGCATCAAAAGCGAGCTTCTTAGGGCCGTTTCCTACGCGTCCGATTACAGAACCGAGGCCATCGATATAGACTTCATCAAAACCAGCCTCCTCACAAAGCGTAACAATGAGACGGCAAACGTCCTCTTCCTGAGAACTATAGCTCTTGGTCTGTACCATCTTGGACAGATTGAGTGCCGTGTAATCACGATATTCGGCTGCTTTGGCCCTTATTTGTTCCTGAATTGACATGTTTCATTACCTCTTTAGAAAATATATTCGTCTGTATCGTAATCGATCTCACTTACGGAGCGATTGTATCAACTTTAGCCCATACTCTTTGGGCAACCTTGGCAGCTTCATCGTAGATTCGCTCGACATCAATACCTGGGAACTGATGGTTTTCCATCACCAATTTCCCATTGACCATTACGCTTTCCACGCAATTGCTGCTCATGCCCCAAACAAAATGATTAGGACTGTTTTCTTTAACCAGTGGGGTCGGTGCATGATAATCACAGATGGTCAAATCTGCCTTATATCCTGCTTCCACCTTGCCGAATGTACCGTCAAAGTATTTACCCACAAGTTCATTTCCGCGGTTCAGGGCTGTTACAAAATCACTGGGCCACCATGAGCCACCCTGATCTTTATGCTTGAAGAATGCAAGCTTCAATTCCTCAAACATATTGCCACCGCAACCGTCAGTACCAATGACCAGATTCTTCACCTTCTGGATGTTTTTGAAATATCCGACGTTGTTATTCATATTGCTTCTTCCGTTGTGGGCAAGGAAACAATCATAACTATTCAACTTATCCACTTCAGCCTCATTAAGCCAAAGTCCATGCACCAACAGAGAGTTATCTGTGAGAAGCCCGAATTTCTCCAAGCGATCCATGATATCCAAGTTGTACATGTGATGACTGTGCACCACATCGTACTTGTCTTCAGCCACATGCAAGTGGAGCCCTGCTCCGGTCTCTTGCATGGCTTCGCTCATCAGACGCAACCCTTCATCAGGGATGGTAAAGGGGGCGTGTCCTCCAATCATTCCTCGAACCAAGGAGCGATTCTTTGCCTCCTTGGCAAAACGAATGTTTTCCTGAACACCAGCCTCAACTTCCTTCATACCGCCATTTCGGTCGGTCACCTCATAACAGGTGGCTCCACGAACCCCGATCTCTTCCATACCGTTGGCAATGGCATCCAAAGATCCTGCAATATAAGAAGGACTTGCATGGTGATCAATGCACGTAGTGGTTCCACTGGCAATTGCATCAAGACTGCAGATCAAGGAGCTGTAGTAACAAGCTTCCTCATCCAAAGCCCTATCCAAACGCCACCACCACTCTTTCAATACTTGAATAAAGTCGGTCTGTGGTCCTGCATTGACCAACATCCCTCGTGACAACCCTGAGTAGTAATGATGATGGGAACATACATTCCCAGGAATCA
Organism: Spirochaetales bacterium; assembly: GCA_003247345.1. GTDB lineage: Bacteria > Spirochaetota > Spirochaetia > Sphaerochaetales > Sphaerochaetaceae > Sphaerochaeta. The sequence goes on along the minus strand of QJZS01000020.1, from coordinate 30,582 downwards.
CAGTTTTCCCTCTTCCGTCGATCACTTTGTCGGCTTGGACTTTCTGCGCTTCCCCTTTTCCTACTTTGGTGATCAGGTCATCAACGATTACGATATCGACATCCTCTTCCACCAAGAATGGGGGTTGGGTCTGCATGATAGTTGTTTGTTTGATTACTGTAGTAGCCACTCGATTCTCCTTACGCTTCAACATACCCGAGAAGATAGCTGTATGAGGTGTAGATTTCTTCTATCAATGCAGCTACTTCATCAGTTATTCCTTCCTCATCACCGGTCAGAATACCATCTCCATCGATTGAGCAGTCATACACCTTACCTTCAAAGCGAACCATCAGGTCTTCACCCTCAGGATAAAATCCATCGTTTTCAGAATTGTTGAAGTCTTCTTCCAAACTGAACAGCGTGAATTTCTTTTTATATGGACCGCCGTCATAAGGGCAGAAGGTTTCACAGTTACCGCATTCATTGCAGTAAGCATCCAAGTGCACAATCTGGAATGGATCGGCAAACATACCACTATTTCGTACATCGATGGCAACATTTGCACGGTTCGGACAGACGTCTACACACTTGTTACAGAGATAAGAACACTCCATACAACGTTGGGCTTCGGTCTGGGCAAACTTCTTATCACCGAACTCCTTGGAACTAAGAATCTTGTTCTTCTTGGCAACAACCTCACCGAAGAACTCATTCTCATCATGCTCCAATTGCACTCGCTCTTCATCGGTCATCTCATCGTCATCACCGAGCATTTCGAGGCTATGGTCGTGTTCTTCATTTTCCAGTTCAAGATCGTGTTCTTCCTCATGATCATGGCCACAATCGCAAGCCTCATCGTCATGATGGTGATGATGATGTTCATGCTCGTCCTCAGGACCCAGAACTTTGTCAATGGCAGCTTCTACGGCAGTTCGTGCACTCGCAATACATTGCACAACCGTCGAAGGACCACTTTGGGCATCACCAATGACATAGACATCGTCGATTTCTGTTTCCTTGGTCTCTTTATTTGTTCTTGCCCATCCTTTTTCATTGATGGGAACCCCGTACCAAGTAAGCCTATCGGAGTCTGCATGTTCCCCGATGGCAGTAATCATGACATCGGCTTCAATGGTAAAGGTCTGCTCGGTTGCAACGGGTCTTCTCCGGCCACTGGCATCCTTTTCCCCGAGTGCCATCTTACGTACACTCAGCAGGTTCCCATCAAAACTTTCAGGATTTGCAAGGAAAATGAATTCCACATTCTCACTCTTGGCTTGACCATATTCCTCAAGGTCAGCCGGCATTTCTTTCTCTGTTCTCCGATAAAGGACGGTTACCTTCTCAACTCCTGCTACCCGCAAGGCAGCACGAGCACTATCCATAGCAGTATTACCACCGCCAACAACCACGACATGTTTTCCAAGCGTAATCTTGGAAGGGTCTTTTCGGAATGAGGAGAGGAAGGAAAGAGAAGGACGCACTCTGCTTCGATCCCCCTGTAGAGGGATATCATTATCGACTTCACTTCCAATTGCATAGAAAATGAAGGAATACCCTTCAGCCTTCAATGCTTCAACGGTCATCTTTTCGGTATCTACTCCAAAATTGAACGCAACACCATGGGCTTTGATGAAGGCTATATCACTTTCAATGGCTTCGACAGGCAGTCGGAATCCAGGGATGACATGCCTAACCACACCACCCGCACTTTCTTCACGTTCAAAGACAGCTGTATCGAAACCGGAGCGTGCCAGGAAATACGCTGCAGACAATCCTGCCGGACCTGCTCCTACCACTGCAGCTTTCACCTCTGCTTTGTCACTGGGACCTTCCCAAAGTTGCTTGTATTCCTCAAATCCATTCTCAACAGCAATTCGTTTCAAGTCACGGATACGTACAGCTCCCTCGTAATCCATACGGGTACAATGCAGCTGACATTGGTGATCACAGATATGGGAGGTGATAGCAGGAAGTGCATTCTTGTCATAGATGACAGCCAAGGCTTCACCGTAGCGACCTTGTCCGACCAACTGCACATACTCTGGAACATCCTGATGAATTGGGCATGCAGTCTGGCAAGGCGCAACATAACAGTCGAACATAGGGAGTTCGTCGCCAATCTTTACGGAATCGGTTCCACGGAATTCTTTTTGAGTAACAGCATATTTTCCAGCTCTTGCATCTTTAGAAAGCTGTTCAATTTTTTGCACATCAATCTTTTTCATGCCCCAAGCATCACTCTTTTCAAGAATTTCACAGAGTTGGTGCATGCGGTTATACCCGCCGGGCTTGAGCATATCGGTAGCCAAAGTAATCGGACGGATACCACTCTCAAACAAGTCTTTGATCGTAAAAGCATTCGCACCGCCACTGTAGCTTATCGGCATATTCCCTTCAAACTCTTTGCTAAGTTTACAGGCGACAGTAGTGGAAAGTGGCAGCAAGGCCCTTCCTGACATGTACATCTCATCTCCGGGAAGTACGTCCTGATCATTCACCGATCCAAGGGTATTGGTCAGCTTCACGCCAAAGCCTTTACCCTGAGTTTTTGCAAGATCAAATAAGCGATGCAACATTGCTATGGCATCGGCATATTGCAAATCATGCTCAAAACTCTCTTTCTTCAACTGCAGGTAATCAAATCCCAAATCATCAAGGATTTTTCTCACCGTATCAAAACCCAGCAAAGTGGGATTGAGCTTTACGAACGTATCAACCTTTTTCTCGGTCAACATATAGGTACAGATTGCTTCAATTTCTTTGGGGGGACATCCATGCATGGTACTCAGCGTAGTACAAGGGCTGATGTTTGCACTTATTTTCTTACTGATGCCTTTGACTTTCTTTTCCAATCCTTCCCATGGAGTACCTTCAAACAAACCTTCGTCCAACAGAGCCTCGAGTTCTTCTAGATATTCAGAAAAACGCTCGTCCTTTTTGGCATCAATCATGCAGTCGATAAAATTCTGCATTTTCTCAGTTTTGATACCTTCAAGGTTATAACCGACTGACATGTTGAATATGAAAGAAGGCTTCTCAAAGGAACCTTTGTTCAACAGAGCCTCAAGCAAATGAAGAATGATCCATGCTTTGGCATACTCATCCCAAGCCTTGGGCAAGGTATACTCGCTTGACCACTCGACGTTATACGCTTCATCGCGGGCATCTATGCAGGGTTTGGTGATCTCCAACGTGTCCAATACCTGGACAGTCTTCAGTTCCATGAACCGACCGCCTACTAAATAACTGGTGATGATATTCTGTGCCAACTGAGTATGAGGTCCTGCTGCAGGTCCACAAGGGGTAGCACACTTCTGAGAAAACACACTTACACTGTTTTTCCCGCTTACATGATAAAATTGTTCTTCGGCGATACCGAATATTGAATGATGGTTGCGATATTCACCAACGATACGATTGATGAGTTCCGTAAATGGAACCGGACGCATAATGTCTCCCATATTCACTCCTTAAAAGGTGTCATCGGGCTTGGTACCCAACCATTCTTCATTTTAATGTAGTTTGAAGAGAAGTCAATCACAATTGCAACATTTCGCAACAAATTTAGGTAATATCGGCGAAACTTCCTTGACCTTATTTTTTCCAATCGCTATAAAAAAACAAGAACACATAAAAGAAAAACATAAGTACTTTGTATGAGAATTTGAGGGATACCTAAAAAATTAATCAAGACTACTAGTTAACGCAATAAATTTCTAAAAAATTATTCTTTTACGAATAATTACTTTACATTTTTTCTCATTACGGTATACTTGATTAAACCAAAATAGCAAATAAATGTCACCACGGAGGAATAGGCATGTTAATAAATTTGAATGTCAATGAAGAAGTGCGCAAGAAGAACATCCAAAGGTGCAAGGAAAAGAATATCTTGCTCCCTACTTTCAAGCAAATGATGGATCCTTCTACCGTACCTGCTGAAATTAAAGAAAAACTCAGCAGCGTTGGACTGTGGGATGTAGATCCTGTGAATCTATTCAGAATCACCTGGAAGAACGAACCCACCAAACAGGGCGGAACCTTCGGCGGTGTAAACTATATTGAGGTTCCCCATGAAATCACCGGTGTAAAAGCTAGGGTTCTTGCTCTTGTAGGTAAGTGGTTCCCCACCGGTGCACATAAGGTAGGCGCAACCTATGGATGTCTTGCACCAGCACTCGTCTCCGGTAATTTTGATTCAGTGAACCAACAGGCTGTTTGGCCTTCCACCGGCAACTACTGTCGTGGAGGTGCTTACAACAGTGCTTTGCTTTCCTGCCAATCAATTGCAATCCTTCCTGAAGAGATGAGTCAGGAACGTTTCAATTGGCTTAAGACTGTTGCAGGCGAAGTCATTGCCACCCCTGGTTGCGAATCCAACGTAAAAGAAATATTTGATAAGTGCCATGAACTAGACGAAGAAAGAGGTGCCCACATCGTAATTTTCAATCAGTTCGACCAATTCGGTAACTATCTCTGGCACTATAAAGTAACCGGCTCTGCAATCGAAGAAGCACTTAAGGACGAAGGCGTTGCTCCTGATCATGTCAGAGCATACGTCTCAGCAACAGGTAGTGGCGGTACATTGGCCGCTGGTGATTACTTGAAGAAGCAATTCCCTCAGCTCAAGATTGCCGCTGCCGAAGCTTTGCAATGCCCCACCCTGCTTCGCAATGGATTTGGCGGTCACCGTATTGAAGGTATCGGAGACAAGCATGTTCCTTGGGTACACAATGTAAAGAACACCGATTTAGTCGTTGCTATCGATGACCAAGATTGTATTGATCTCTACCGATTGTTCAATGAACCAGCTGGCAAGAAGTATCTGAAGAAGATGGGTCTTGAAGATGATCAGATTGAAGAACTCTCATACTTTGGTATCAGTGGTATCGGCAACGTACTGGGTGCAATGAAAATTGCCAAATACTATGAGATGACCGAAGAAGATGTAGTCTTCACCGTCCTCACTGACAGTTCTGAAATGTACACTTCTCGTTTGAAAGAACAGGATGAGATACAAGGCAAATTCGACGAATATGCTGCAGTACGTGCATTGGCAGGATGTGCACATCATCAGGATATCGACAATGTGAAAGAGCTTTCCTACTACGATAGATTGGCAGTGCATAACCTCAAGTATTACACTTGGGTTGAGCAACAGGGCAAAACCTATGAGGAAATCAATGCACAGTGGTATGATGAAAACTACTGGAAGGATATTCCACAGATTGCCGATCAGATTGATGAGTTGATCGAAGCATTCAACAAAGAGGTTCTGGCCGACTAGGTCAGGTTCAACAAAGGATGCCGGACCTAGTGTCCGGCATTTTCTTCATAATCACGAGGAATACAATCATGCGATTTACTTATGAGTGTTGTGACTGCGGAGCAACGTATGAGACCAACGAGGTTTTCTATCAATGTCCCAAATGTGCAAAAGAAAATGATGGTACGTCTTTCCCAAAAGGCAATGTCATTGTAAAGCTGAACGAGGAAGACCTGCAGAAGCTTTCCAAACAAGAACATGTAAGCATGTATGACTTCTTTCCCTACCCTGTCCCGGACAAGGATGTATATCCGGTAGGAGGAACTCCGCTTGCAACTCCAAAGCGTTTGTCAAAGAAATACAAGTTGAAAAATCTGGTCTGCAAACTCGATAGTGCTCTTCCCTCCGGGTCCTTCAAGGACAGAGCCAGTCAGCTTATTGCTGCACAAGCAATCCATCACAACCAAAACAAGATTGCCCTCGCCTCAACAGGCAATGCAGGAGCTGCAATGAGTTGTGCAGGTGCAGCTTACGGATTGGAGATCGTATTGTTTGTTCCAGAGACGGCTCCCATCAACAAGTTGATGCAAAGTGTTCTCTATGGAGCGACAGTAGTGCCCGTAAAGGGAACGTATGATGATGCTTTTGCGTTATCCATTGCTTATACCAAGGAATTTGGGGGAATCAACAGAAATACTGCTTATAATCCAATGACCATTGAAGGCAAGAAGAGCGTATCCATCGAATTGTTTGAACAGTTGGGACGTAACGTTCCCGATGTTATGTATGTACCTGTTGGTGATGGCTGCATCTATGCTGGGGTCTACAAGGGATTCTATGACTTGTTGCAAGCAGGATTGATTGAGAAAGTCCCATACCTTGTATGTGCACAAAGCAAGCAGAGCAATGCAATCAGCAGTGCTTGGAAAACAGGCAACTTTACTAATTTGCCTAAAGCTACAACCAGAGCCGATTCCATCAGCGTAGAGAGTCCTGCAAACGGCAGAATGGCTGTACGCTATATCAAAGAAAGCGAAGGATGGGCCACCGAAGTTGAAGATTCAGAAATACTGGACTCCCAACTTGAACTTGCAAAAGAGGCCGGCATCTTTGTGGAGCCAGCCGCAGCTTGTGCTTGGGCCGCCCTCAGAAAAGATAGTGACATGCTCGTTGAAAGATTTGGTGAGGATGTCAAAGTATGCTGTCTGCTCACGGGAACAGGTTTTAAGGATATGGCTGTGTTCCAAGGAAGTGTTTCTATTCCTGAGGCAATTGAAAACAGCACAGAAGCGGTACACGAGCGTTTCAGCTAAGGGATCCAAGAAAGCGGTACAAAAAAAGTACCGCTTTTGTCTTTCTCCTTTGACAAAGAGGCGAGGTTACTGTACCTTTTGTGCAGTGATGAGGAGTTTCGTATGCAGAACTTTCTAATCGGTCTTGGAATCGGAGTCGTACTGGCCATCGTCTTAGTGATTATCATGTCCACAAAGAGACATCGTGAAATCCTTGCTTCAAACAAGGAAACTGCACGTCTCAAGAGGATGTTGACGGATCGTATGGACTTGGAAAGCGAAGGTCTCACGAAGCTCAAAGATCAAAACGAAGACCTGAAGAAGCAGACCGAGAATTTACGCATCACAGTGAATTCATACTCACAAAAACCAGGACGAAAAGAGTTAGCACGACTGCAGGTATATCAACTTGCAGTTGACAGGCTTACCATTAACAGCCCTGGATTCGGAGCAGCCTGGCAGGCAGCTTTGAAAGAGAGTGAGATTGAGTTCCAAAAGACCTATGTCGGAGTACAGCCGTTCATAAAACGTCTAATTCCTACAAAGACAGAGGCAAATGTACTTCCACGAACCGTGGATACTGAGGTAGAATAGCAAACACCAGCCGAAATGGTGAAATTGGTAGACACAAGGGACTTAAAATCCCTTGACCGTAAGGTCGTGCGGGTTCAAGTCCCGCTTTCGGCAATTCATTTAACATTTCAACACCTGAAATATTGTATCAGGAATAAACAACACATATTTCAACAGTCCTAATGTGCTCAGGTGGTAAATGGACTATAAGCACTTCCATCAATTGGGCAGCTTGCTGAAAAATCAATCGCATTCACCACATTACTTACATCCCAATTGGATATATCCTGATAGAATGATCCTGCAGATTTGAACATTGCACCCATGTCCGTAACATTGCTTACATCCCAATCTTTAATATTTTTATTGAATGCTATAGCTGAATAGAACATTCCATTCATGTTCGTAACGTAACGCACATCCCAATGCAAGATATCACTGTTAAAGGCATAAGCATTGGCGAACATTCCACTCATATTCGTAACATAGCTGACATCCCAATGCGAAATATCCCCGTTAAAAGAGCTAGCCCCGGCAAACATGCCGTACATATCAGTAACATAGCTGACATCCCAACGGGAAATATCACCATTGAAATCATTTGCAGATGTAAAAGTACGATTCATATTAGTAACACGACCGACATCCCAATCGGAAAGATCTCCGTTGAAAACACTGGCATACCCAAATGTCCCTTCCATAGAAGTAACATTATGTACATCCCAGGAGGAAAGATCTCCATCAAATGCCACGCATGAGTAAAACATATAATCCATGTTCGTTACGTTACTTACATCCCAAGATGAAATATCACCGTTGAAACTGGTACAATCAGTGAACATGTATTGCATGTCCGTTACACTACTTACATCCCATTGGGACAAGTCAGCATTAAAATCAGTACACCAACCAAACATATGCCCCATGTAGAGAACATTACCTACATCCCAATCTGAAATATCCTGATTGAACGTATCTTCATTATAAAACAAATTACTCATGTCCCAAATTTCAGACGTATCAACCATCGTGATATTTTCTTCGTTTGAAATCATGACTTCAAGCTGACTTCGCGTGACAGTTCTTTTTACTTTAATCAGATACTCCTGAGTATCCCCATTTTCAGCAGTAACCGTGATACTAACCGGACCAGTAAGGGCTGAAAGGGTTTGCACTGCTCCACTCGCCGAATCTACTGTGGCACTTGAGGAAGTGGGGTCTGCAATAACACTCACCTGTGTTGTTGCATAGGGAACTTTAACCAGATATTCAGTTGATCCAGGAGTTACATCTACTGTTATTGAACTTGCTCCCAAGTCAACTATCAGTGAATTGAGCGTTGTATCACTTGAAGGTAGTTCTGGAGTTGCTTCACAACTGGTAAACAAAAGCATAAGAAGAACACTGCTACCGGTGATTGATAGAATAAGATAATGCCTGAGAAGTCTCTTAAACGTCATACAACCTCCAAAATATCTGGAAAATCTATGCGATTAAAATTACTTTCAAGTTCATTACCATGGTATTGCAGGTATCACTCGAAGTCAATATTTTTGTCATTCTATGTAGTTTGTCTAGAAGTTCTTATTATTTATCCCTCAAGTAATCATCATGAAGAATGCTACAAAAATGAAGTTTATTTTTCAGTAATGCAAAAGCTATGCAATTTAAACACTCATCAAAATTAGCTTTAAAACAACGATATAATCTTAGAGAAAAAGTCTGTATTATCTGAAACAGGAGAAAAGCTTGTTGCTTCAGCTCCCCATACAAAATAGGGCACATTCACTCCAGTATGGCCTGTTGTTGTCCATGTTGCAGAAGGAAGTACATCCTTTCCGTTATTGGTTACCGATAGCCCTCCAGTCTCATGGTCCGCTGTTACGATTACGATGATATCATCCCGAGTCTCAGCCCAATCAACAATCAATTGTACAGCTTTGGAGAACTCTCCTACTTCGCCAATGAGACGCTCTAGATCATTGCTATGACCTGCATGGTCAATTCTCCCGGCTTCAACCAGAAGGAAAAAGTTATCTTCGTTCTCTAGGTAAGTAAGAGCAGAACTCACCATCTCGGTGAGGCCAGGAGATGTATCTCCTGCATCAAATTCATAGGGCAGATGCCCATCTCCCATTAACACCGCGACATGAGCATCACTACTTTGAACATCTGCAGGATCATCATAGAGTGCATATCCAGCACTCGTAACAAGAGAATCGGTTATACCGTAGTCAGATCCACCACCCCCCATGATTATATTAGGTTTGGTATTATTAAAATATTGATTAGCAATATCAGTATAGAATCCTCGATTCACTACATGGGAAGCAAAAGCTGCCGGCGTAGCATGGGTAACAGCTGTTGTTGTAATGAGACCAACCGGAACTTGATATTTTTGGAAGTGTTCCAAAATGGTGGTTAGATCCCATCCGAACCCCGGCAACGCTTTGCTGATCACCCCGTTATATACTTTTCTTCCCGTTGCAAGTGCAGTAGCAGCTGCAGCTGAGTCCGTGATCGAAGAGTCTGCTGAATAGGTAGTAATAGTTCCTTGCACAGGAAATTGCTCAAAGCTTAATGAACCTTCCTCTCCAAAATAATAATAGGAAGCAGCATCAATTTGCTCTTGCCCCATCCCATCGCCAATAAGAAAGATTACTGCAGGACTTTCACCGCTGAGAACGTCAGCGGTGCATCCAGAGAATAAGAGAAGAAGGGAACAAATGACTAGCAAAATATACTTTTTCAAATTTCATTCCTTACAACAAAGTATACCATGCCAATTTTAAATACCTATCAGAATAGGTTCTCCTGTAATAAACCAGTAAATTCCTCATATAGATTTATTCAAAAACCAATCCATGAGTATGTCAGAAAAACACTTTCACGAGACTTATTCATTTATACATGCATAATTCTAAAATATTCATCTCTCTATGAATAATTTTTGATAATTACAATTCTATCTACAATAGTATTTATTACAAACATACTGTTTTGTAGCAGTCATTTAAAGAATCTCATAGTTTCTTTGCGATTTTTTTATTGATTCTTCACAACTAACAAGTATCTTCCAGAGGTTATGAAAATTCGTATCCTCAACATAACCAAACGATATGCTACTACACTGGTCCTTGAAAAAATATCATTAGAGATACAGAGTGAGAAGCTTACAACGTTGCTCGGTCTCTCAGGTTGTGGCAAAACCACCTTACTACGATGCATTGCTGGTTTGGAAATTCCAGATGAAGGGGAAATTTATTTTGATGAACGATGCGTCTTCTCGTCTTTAAAACAAATCAATCTACCGACTGAAAAAAGAAACCTTGGATTTGTTTTCCAAGATTTTGCACTTTGGCCGCATCTGAATGTCTTTGAAAATGTTGCATTTGGCCTAAGAGCTAGAAAAGACAAAAACAAACTTAAAGAGAGAGTTGAAGAAGCACTACAGGCCGTACAGTTGCAAGGATATGGCAATCGAAGAGTTCACGAACTTTCAGGAGGCCAGCAACAACGTGTCGCTTTTGCTCGAGCTTTGGCTGTAAATCCTTCGTGTATCCTCTTCGATGAACCTCTATCTGCTTTGGATGCGGTACTTCGCGAACAAATGCGACAAGAAGTCAGAGCTCTTGTAACTGACAGGTCCATGACCGCCATCTTTGTAACCCATGATCAACAAGAAGCAATGAGCATTAGTGATGAAATTGTTGTAATGAATAAAGGAACTATAGAAATGCAAGGGAGTCCTCAACAAATATACTCCTCTCCTTCTACAAGTTTTGTAGCAATGTTCGTAGGAAAGGCAAACTGGTTTGATTCACAAAGAATGCTTCGCCCAGAACAACTCGGATTGCAACCGAAACAAGAAAATTCAGAATCCCTTACATTGCCTGTAATTGGTTGTATTTATTTAGGGAACTGCTATCAAATCGTGGTGCAATACGAAGATCAACGTTGGCTGGTAACTACCGATACCCCTTATTCCATTGGTGATAAGCTCACCGTCTATTTTGATGAGCATCAAATAATCGTACTGAAGGAGAAATTTGCATGAACAAGAAATTGATTGTATTGGCAACATTGTTAGCTCTGACATGTAGTCTCGTTTTCGCACAAGCGACAACTGAACAGGTTCCTACAGCCAAAGCTAATACCGAACCTACCCTTTCCGGGAAAGTGGTTGTATATTGTCCAAGCCCGAATTCGCTTGCGAACAAAATTCAAGCTGGTTTTGAAGCTAAGACTGGTGTTAAAGTAGAAATGTTTCAAGGTACCACTGGGAAAATCAACGCCAGACTCGAGGCTGAAAAGGCTAATCCAATTGCCGATGTAGTCATCCTTGCTTCATGGTCTGACGGATTGAAACTCATTGACCAAGCAATGCCCTATGATGCAAAAGGGCTTGATACCATGAACAAAGGTTGGGTTGATCCTCAGCACAAGCTCTATGGGTACAGCGCTTCAGCAATTGGTGTTATTTACAATACCTTGATGTACCCTACGCTTTCAGCAGATTGGAGTGAACTTGGCTCTGCTCAATATGCTGATGATATTTGTATGCCTGATCCTCTTTCTTCCGGCTCTTGCAAAGATTTCATCACTGGATTTATCAATGCAAATGGTGAAAATGGTTGGAAGATAATCGAAGACTGGAAAAATGACGGACTTACCATTCCTGGCGCAAACGCAGCTGCCTTGGAAGCAGTCATGACCGGAGCAAAAGGCATCTTGATTTCTGGTGTTGACTACAATGCGTATGCAAAGATTCAAAGCGGTGAACCCATCGGCTTGTACTATCCAAAAGGGGGTACGGTAATCAATCCACGGCCTGCTTTTATTTTAAAAACTGCAAACAATCTTGATAACGCAAAAGCATATATGGATTATCTGTTATCTGATGAGGTCCAGAAGATGATATATGAAGAATATTTGTTACCAGGAAGATCTGATATCGTTGCTTCGACCAGAGCAAATGTAAGCGACATCAATACTGCTAATTATGATTGGAATTGGATGGCTCAGAATTCAGATTCAATCATGAACCGCTTCACAACTTTGATGGGACGCTAATGCGTAAATCTCTGGCTATACCATTATTGATCCTATTGGCAGTAATGGTGGCCTTTCCAATCGCTACATTAGTATTTCGTTCATTTACGTTCGAAGGGCAGTTGCAGTCAGGTTTGGCTGCGACTTCCCTCATTAGTAGTGAATCAAGGATTTCAATCTTAAATTCCCTAAAGCTCGGGTTTTGGGTTGTTATAGTTTCGACGCTACTAGCCTACCCATTGGCCCATCTTTTATCAAAGACAGCGTTTGCAAGGCATACTTGGCTATCAATAGTTTTTTTGATTCCCTTCATGACCCCTCCATACATTGCCTCAATGGGATGGATTTTATTTACCCAAAAACGTGGATTACTTTCTCAAATGATCCCTGCTCTCCAAGGTGTTGAACAATATTTTTTCACATTCGGAGGAATCGTATTGGTAATGAGCCTGCATTCATTTCCGTTTATGTTGAATTTCCTCAAGAATGCAATGATGAATATCTCCCCAAATCTTGACGAGGCTGGAGCAATCCTTGGTGCAAGCCGTGCATACAGAACTCGTCGTTTGACACTACCATTGCTTACCAGTGGATACGCAATTGGAGCTTTGCTTGTATTTGTAAAAACCTTATCTGAGTACGGCACACCGGCAACACTTGGATTACGCATTGGAATGGAATTTTTCACCACACAAATACATAGGAAAGCCAGTTTCATGCCCGTTGATTTCGGTGGTGCCGCCCGATTATCCACCATCTTGGTAGGAATCTGTATCACGTTTTGGTTTCTTCAAAACACAATCTCAAATCATACTTCCTATGCAACACTCGGTCAAAAAGGTAGTAGAAATCAACTTAGCAAGAATTCGTTAAGAGTATCTATTTCAGGTTGGACATATATAATCTTGTTGCTGATTGTTTCTATCGGAATCCCTTACTTTTCCATAATAATGACCAGTCTGATTAAGATTCGTGGATATGGCCTGCGGGCAGGAAATTACTCCTTGCAAGCATACCAAAAATTATTCAGCATCGAGACCGAAGGGTTGCGAGCCCTATGGAATAGTTTCTACCTTTCAGCAATTGCTGCCACGCTCGCCGCAATACTTGGAACCTCCATTGCATTGACTACCCATAACAAAAAGGGGAATTCATATAAAACTATCCAGGCATTAGGACTTTTACCAGAGATGTTACCCAATATAGTACTAGTCATCGGTATGATGATTTTCTGGAACCTCATTTCTCGATGGATCCCTCTCTACAACACCCAGGGGATGCTCATACTCGCATATCTTGTTATGTTCCTTCCCTACACTATTCAGTATGTTGGGGGAATTTTAACGCAAATGAATAATCATCTTATTCAGGCGGGGAGAGTATTCGGTGCAACAGATTTTTACGTCAAACGAAAAATTTTGCTCCCTTTGGTATTCAGAGGCACCCTTGCAGGATGGATGATGACATTTATTATTTGTTTTAGAGAACTGGTCGCATCTTCACTGGTTTTGCCAGTAGGCTATGTTACCGTTTCAACCTACATACTTAGGGAATTTGAACAAGGGAGTGTGTCATTGGGCATGAGCATGGCTGTAATCTGTGTGCTTTGTACTACTTTAGTGCTACTTGTCCTAAATCAATACACTAAGAAGGTTTCATTATGAAAATAATATTTGCAGGTGGAGTTGGCGAACATGGGCGAAATTGTTTTTTACTCCAACATGAACATATAAATATATTGCTGGATTGTGGCCTAAAAAAGGGACCTATCGTCGAATACCCAGTATTGGCATCTGACCAGATTAAAGCTTTGGATTTTATATTCATCACACATTCTCATGCTGATCATAGTGGGGCTATCGCATGGATTCAGAACCGTGGATGCAAAGCAAAATTAGTCATGACTTCCATGACAAAACAACAGATAGAATATACAGGTGATGGAATCTACCTTGATACAAATAAAGGCAACATGGAACTTAGCCCTTACCTATCATTCAGCTGGGGACGTAGCGGACATTGTGATGGGTCTGTATGGTACCGACTAACTATTGGGAACTCCAATATCCTCTACAGCGGTGATTATCAAGAACATTCTCTTGCGTATACATGTGATACTATTCGGAATCAATTTGCCGATGTAGCTATCCTCGATTGTGCTTATGGAAATCGCCCGCTTAGAATCGAGGAAAGTATTCAGAGACTAAAAAAAGTGGTAGCAACCAACCAATTTGAGGGGCAGAGAACATTATTTCCAGTCCCAAAGTTCGGACGGGGAAAAGATCTTGAATTATTATTCAACAAGAATTCATGGGTCAGTTACATAAAAAATCCACAACTAAAAGGTGGTTTACCGCCAGCTTTTGCAGATTGCAGAGTTGTTTTTACAGGAAGCGTAGAAAGAGGTTCATTCGCAGAACAGGCAGTTCTTGATGGAACTGCACAATTAATCTACTACCCAGTACACATGACATTGGATGACGTTCAATTATTAAGAAGCCTAAACAATTTCAAACACACAGTAGTGTTCCATTCGGGACTTGCCTTTTTTGAAGATGCAGACCTAAACGGAGCTTTGATTCCAAGCTTAGGAGATCAATTTGAGGTAGAACCTACTTTTGATCTTTAATAAACTGGGAAATTTCTACTACCTTTTGCTCATCAAGGTTTTCACTTTCAATAAAGGAACTCTCACCTAAAACTTTGAGAGAAGGTACCGTATCCTTTATCGTTTGCAGACATCTCTTTGGATCCCCGCCTCTACTATGGGCAATGAGATAGACCTTTTTATTGGTCATATCTACCTGCTTCAGGAATGAGTAAATAGGACTGCACAACGTACCTGCATGCACAGGAGTAGCCAGCACCAAGACATCATAACTGGAAGGATCGGGCAAGGGTTGCTTCAAAACAATGTTACGTTTGAATGTAGCATCCATCCCTCCAATAAAATACTTGAAAAAGCCTTTTTTCGGATAAGGACGCTCTTTAATGATCGGCAAAAGATCTGCATCTAGGTTTTTAGCAAGAATCTCTGACAGATATTTGATATGACCATCCACAGAATAATAAATTACAGCATATTTCATGAGCTGAGTGTACTACCCTATAAAGCTTGCAACAAGGGCAGATGTTCATTATAAATGTGAATAATATGCAAGATTTTCCAAACCATTTAATTGATTCCCACTTTCATTTACAGTCAATGCAGCACAAAGGCATCGATATTTATAATCTGTTATCCCAGATGCAGGATGCACAAATGGAAGGTATCGACATCGGAACTGATGCCGATGATCTTACCCCACGTTCTGAATTGGTTAAGAAATTTCCCTTTGTAAAACTCAGTGCAGGGATTGGCCCTTGGGGACTGAGAGAAGGTACTATTGGCTGGGAAAAGCAAGTAGAAATACTTTCTGACCAATTAGATACACATAAGGTGGTGGCCATCGGCGAAATCGGATTGGACAATCATTGGGATTACGGAACAAAGGAAAGTCAGGAAGCTTTGCTAGAAGCTCAAATCGAACTTGCAAACAATCGCAATCTTCCTGTTATTTTCCATGATAGAGAAGCCGATGATCAGTTTATTCGATTACTTAGAAAGCACAGTTTTGCCAAACGTAGCATTTTCCATTGTTTCCAAGGTTCCGAAGAGTTGGCAAAACTCGCAATTCATAAAGATTTCTTTATCTCTTTTGCGGGTCCCCTCACCTACAAAGCTAATAAAAACATGCAAGAAATATTTGCGAATATTCCGATTGAACACATCTTATTGGAAACAGACAGCCCCTACCTTAGTCCCAACCCAATGAGGGGGAAATCGAACACACCTCTTAACATGCAATATATTTATCGTTATGCAGCCGAACTCAGAAATATGGAATTGGATGATTTGATTTTGCAGGTTAGAACTAATTTCCAAACATTTTTGCAGGGTTGAACACTTTCCATTGCAGCATCGGATTCTCTGTACTACCACTAATTACGTCCCGGCACACTTGACTCAAATCATTCGCAATGATTCCAGATACTTGCCCCTTGGGAATCATCGGTGCAAATTCACTAGATACAATCCACTGCAATGTAGTGTCTTGCAATAAATCGATTGCCCATTGGTCGAGAATGGGCGCATAAATATACATCACCTTCCTCTCTTCCAAGGCTTTTTTTACGCGAATGGCAAAAACCTTGTCATCCTCAGAATCTCCCTTTATAAAAACCAAATCAGGAGGAAAGAATGACTGTAGATAGGCTATATCCTTATCCCCTACCAGTGCTTGTTGGAATGAGTTCTGCATTTTCTGACCAGCAATAGAATACTGGGATAAATTGTATACAATGTTGAAATATTGGCCACCACCACCCAAGCTTATCCATTTTGTTGCCCCCATAGTGTCTGGTTTCGCAGGAGAATCTTTTTGAAGCAACCTGCTGACAATGGGTGAGGTAATAACAAATGCCGACTTTTTATCAATGGAATCGACAATGTCTTGACTGTCTTGATCAAGGGATACTGTTTGTTCATTAAGAATATAACCATGCTTTAAAAGGAAAAAAACAAGAGAACTTTTCTGAATGGATACTGTTGTTTTGCTATAAGGTTCATCTACAAGCAATGTAACTTTTGGCAAGAAAAACCAAGAAATCAACACAATTGCACAAAGCAGCAAAAACAGCGTCAGAAACATCACAATTCGTCTTTTCATAATAAAAACTGTACCAATAGTGGTGTCTCTGGTCAAGAAATAGCTGTATACAGGTTGACCTGTTTTCGCAGATTAGCTACATTTGTAGCGAAATGATCCTACCAATGTAAAAGGAGCAACCTTATGACATCCTATAAAGAACTCGGTTTGGTGAATACCAAAGACATGTTCGCCAAGGCGATCACAGGTGGGTACGCAATCCCCGCCTACAACTTCAACAACATGGAACAGCTGCAAGCTATTATTCAAGCATGTGTTGAAACGAAATCCCCAGTTATTCTTCAGGTTTCCAAAGGCGCAAGAGATTACGCCAACATTAACCTGCTTAGAAACATGGCACGTGGAGCTGGTGAATATGCCGCAGAACTCGGCTATGCTATTCCTATTGTCCTCCACCTCGACCATGGTGATACTTTTGAAACTTGTAAGGAATGTATCGACAACGGCTTCTCTTCTGTCATGATCGACGGATCCCACTTCCCTTATGAAGAAAACATTGCATTGACCAAAAAAGTTGTAGAGTACGCACATGCTCACGATGTAACCGTTGAAGGTGAACTTGGTGTACTTGCCGGCATTGAAGATGAAGTATCTTCAGCTGTCAGCCACTACACAAAACCAGCAGAAGTCGTAGACTTCGTTTCCCGTACTGGTGTTGATTCCTTGGCAATTTCCATTGGAACCAGCCATGGAGCAAACAAGTTCGTCCCTTCACAATGCACACGCAATGCAGACGGCGTTTTGATTCCACCTCCGCTTCGTTTCGATATCCTTGAGGAAATCGAGAAACAGCTTCCTGGATTCCCAATCGTACTCCACGGCTCATCTTCCGTACCAATGCAGTACGTCAATATGATCCTTAAGTATGGCGGTCAGCTGAAGGACAGCGTTGGTATTCCTGAGGAACAACTTCGCAAGGCTGCAAAGAGCGCTGTATGTAAGATCAACATCGATAGTGACGGCCGTCTTGCAATGACTGCACTTATCAGAAAAACCTTGGCTGAGAAGCCGGGTGAATTCGACCCACGCAAGTACCTCGGACCAGCTCGTGAAGAACTCAAGAAGATGTACATGCACAAAAATATCAACGTGCTTGGTTCTGCCAATCACGCTTAAGTTTTACTATTGTCAAAAGGCCACAAGGAATCCTCGTGGCCTTTTTTCGTAAAGTCCCTATAAGGACACTTTGACACTCGTAGGGGCATATGCTATATTGTTGTGCGTCGGCCGTTTAGGCTGTTTAATGCTCATTATTCGTGGTTTTCACCGAAAACGAAGGAGATCGATTGGCTACAAAGGATTTGAGGATCAATAAACAGATCCGTGCGCGAGAAGTATTCGTCATTGACGCGGATGGCAATCAGAAAGGTGTTATGAATGTTTTTGATGCTGTCGCACTTGCAGAAGAAGAAGGATTGGACTTGGTGGAGGTTTCCCCAAATGCCAAACCCCCTGTTTGCAAGGTTCTTGATTATGGTAAATATCGCTATGAACAAGAGAAGCGACTTAGAGATGCCAAGAAAAACCAAAGCGTCATCAAGATGAAGGAAATTCGGATGCAGCCTAAGATCGAAAAACACGATCTTGAGACCAAATCAAAGTTCATCGGCGACTTCCTCGAAGAAGGTAATAAAGTTAAGGTTAGCGTTCGTTTCCGCGGACGTGAGCTTGCCCACACAGAATTAGGTAAAGTTGTTTTGGATAAGATACTTGCCCAGATTACCGAAAATGGTGTAGGGTTCAACGTTGACCGAGGTGCGATGATGGAAGGCAGAATGATGAGCCTCATTGTCAGCCCAGTCAAAAAGAAAAATTAGTAACAGTATCCCGTACGGGATGGTGAATATGCTGCTCCAAGGGGATCTTGTTCCTTGTGAGCGCTAGTATGGAAGGTGCAAAAATGCCCAAAATGAAAACAAGAAAGTCCGCTGCAAAGCGGTTTCGTGTGACTGGAACCGGGAAGGTCCGCTTCAAGAAGCAGGGTCTTCGTCATATCCTTACCAAGAAAAGCAGTAAGCGCAAGGGTAACCTTCGTGCAACTGGTATCCTTGAAGATATGGAAGCAAAACGCGCTAAAGCTATGCTTCCCTACGCGTAAGGAGGGTGGGATATGCCAAGAGCAGTTGACGGAACAAAACACAAAGACAGAAGAAAGAAAATTCTTGAACTGGCCAAGGGTTACTATGGTCGCAGAAGTACCAACAACCGTATTGCAAAAGACGCTGTTGAAAAAGCTGGACAGTATGCTTACCGTGGTCGTAAAGAGCGCAAGCGAGATTTCCGCAAGCTCTGGATTGCAAGAATTAACGCAGCTGTGCACGCTGAGGGTCTTAACTACTCACAGTTCATGCATGGTTTGAAGCTTGCCAACATTGAGCTTAACAGAAAGGCCCTCTCCAATATGGCTATTGAAGACAAGGCTGCATTCTCTGCTCTCGTTGCTCAGGTAAAGGTTGTCTTGGAGAAATAACTCCAGACAATTCGTCCGAACGTTCTAAAGGAGGAACCATGTCAGTCATCGATACGGTAAAGATGCTTGAACTGCGAACCAAAAAAGCCGCTGGCCTA
This sequence comes from Spirochaetales bacterium, assembly GCA_003247345.1. Lineage (GTDB taxonomy): Bacteria > Spirochaetota > Spirochaetia > Sphaerochaetales > Sphaerochaetaceae > Sphaerochaeta. The sequence continues at coordinate 11,137 of QJZS01000020.1, read as the reverse complement.
ATAGCTATGCTCCGCAAGGAAAAGGCTGAATTGCAGGAAAAGTTTGATTTGGTACATGCACACAATGCTGAACTAGAAGAGTATGTTGAAAGTTTCCAGACGAGTAACAAACTAATCGAAGATAGCATTGCAGGCGCTATGGAAAATCTTGCCTCTATTGAAGGGCTTGATGAAGTGGCCCTCCTTGACGACGCAGCTCTTGAGCTGGAGACCGCTGATGGATTTACCAGTGGAGATGCCCTCGCTGCAGAGGAAGTCGACCTGGATGCTCTTTTGGAGGATTCCCCCGCTCTCTGATGCGAAGTAGTGCGTTTGGACGCTGTCGTAAACGGGGCCTTTTGGTCCCGTTTTTCATTTGTTTGCCCTCTTTTACAAAGTGGGTTCTTATTGTACGATATAGGTGTGGCAACCGCCTGCCTAGATATTTGACAAGTTATTTTCCTGCGGTGTACGCCTGGAGCCACAGTCTCTTGGCTCAACATACACAAATGGGATACGGCATAGCTGATTTGCATTGATCCGACTCCGAATGGAGTTTAATGGAACAGAATTTTCGGCAAAACTGGTTTCCCCCTTGAACCAAAGGTTCAAGAGCATTCTCCGGGTACGGCACCGCAGGTTTTCACTTGTATATATACATACAGGAATGTAGATTCATGTCAGAACAGAACAATGCCTTGAAGAACACAATCTTCATCACTCTCCCCTCTTCGATGGACCGAAACATCGGTTCATTCCATGTAGACAGCGCTATCAAGATTCCCTTGCAACTTCCAGAGGGAAAAACTCAACTAGACAACAGCGATGAAATATCAATTGAATTGATCATTGCTGGTATGTTAAAAATCATTGCATTTGATTGGGAACACGAGCATGCAAAATACTATCGTGATTTTGTTTTGGCAGTACAACCCGATGCACCGCAAGAACTCAATATTGCAGCGATTGCCCAAGAACAAAAAGGAAACCTTGATTTTGCAGAAGAGTTATTCTTATCTGTAGCTCACCTTGCTCCCCAGAGTGCTTCCTATATCAATCTAGCTACCTTGTACAGTAAAAAAGCAGCACAGGATACAGCAAAGGGCGAGGTTTATGATTTATACCAACAAAAAGCAATCAATACCCTTACGGAAGGCCTCGAGTTACTTGGTGATGATGCTCCGATTTTAAGCGAAATAGGTTTCTTCCATCTGTATCAAGGAAGCGTTGAACTTGCCAAAGAATATCTTGATCGCTACCTCTCGATTGCAGAGGAAGATGAGAAAAAGCACCATGTCCAGCACATCATTGATGACATCAACCATAAGCTTAATGACGACCAAAAGCTCATGGAAGCATATGATGCCATCCAAATGAATGATGAGCAAAAAGCTCTTGTGCTACTTGAAGCATATCTGAAGGACAATAATGAAGTCTGGAATGCTTGGTTCCTCAAAGGTTGGGCTCTTCGTCGCTTATCACGCTTCAAGGATGCGGAGAATGCACTGGTTCAAGCACTTGCCTACACCAAGGGCAGCAGTGACATATACAATGAACTTGCACTTTGCAGTTTGGAGACCGGAAAAGCAGAACTTGCAAAGATGTATCTGAATACTGCTGTTGACCTGGACAATGAGAATATCACACTGATCAGCAATCTTGCATATCTCCATCTCAAGGATGAGGAACTTGATGAAGCGAGAAGATTCTTGGAACTGGCAAGAAATCTTGACCCAAAAGATCCAGTCATCATTCAGTTGATGCAGGATTATCAGAATAAAACGGGAGAGAGTCTTGCAGACCCAGTTGTTGAAGAGTATGTCAGCAATGAAGAGGTAGTTGAGCAAACTTCCGAAGAACACCCCTTCTCCATCGCAGGAAAAGAAGACACTGATGACCTCGAGGCTGATTTCTCTGTTGAGGACTCACACTGATGACAGTGCTGACCCACAGTGAAGAAGAAACCCGAAACCTAGGGTTTGAGATTGCTCAAACATGCAAGCCAGGTACGGTCATTTCACTGACGGGTAGTCTAGGGTCTGGTAAAACTGTATTCGCCAAAGGGTTTGCAACAGGTTTAGGCATTAACGAACCCATTGTGAGCCCTACGTTCACTCTGATCCAAGAATATGAGGGGAGACTTCCCCTCTATCATATGGATCTCTATCGACTCAGCGGTTCAGATGAATTCGAAATGATCGGAGGCGAGGAATTCCTCTATGGACAAGGCGTCACTCTCATTGAATGGAGTGAGAAGATCGCCGAAATGCTACCCGATTCAACAATTTATGTGCATATTAATATTATGCCTAATCAAGACCGCGAAATAACTCTGAGAGGGATATCCGAATGAATATCCTTTCTTGTGATACAGCCACCCAAGTAATGCACCTTGCCTACAGTCGATATGAAGCAGGGAAACTGGTGAATTTTGACGCCTCTTATGCAACTTTGGGAAACAAGCATTCTGAGCTTCTGATGCCCAGAATTCTTGAGCTATGTACTCGCAACAATCTGGATATCAAGGATTTTGACTTGCTCGTATGTACTGATGGACCCGGTTCTTTTACCGGGCTGCGAATAGCAATGAGCACTCTCAAAGGAATTTCTCTTGCAACAGGCATACCTTTGGTATCTGTCTCTACACTAGATGCATATCAAAGTTGCGTTACCTCGTACTCAGGCCCAGTCCTTGTTGTAATCGACGCCAAGAAGAATCGATTTTATGCTGCGCTGTACGTTGACGGAAACCGTATCACCAAAGACTTGGATGCGGATGTTCATCAGATAGCTGCACTGGTCGATCACTATAATGAGGTACTCCTCACCGGACCGGACGCAGATGTTCTGCTTTCCAGACTTGAGAAAGACAGTGCAAATAAATTCAAAAGAGATTTCTTTGCACAAGGAAACCTTTCCTTGGTTCTCTCGAAATTGGGGCTTCAGAAATATGAACTTTCTGGAGCTGACGATATTGGAAAAGGACCTACTTATGTACGAAAGAGTGACGCAGAAATAGCATTGCAACAAACAATCCAAACATTGGAGGAAAATTCATGATTGAACAAGATGTACTGATCATCGGATCAGGAGTAGCCGGAATGTCTGCTGCCCAATATGCAGCTCGTGCCGGTCGCTCTGTCACACTATTGGAATCCATCGCTCCAGGTGGACAGACTATGTATATTGATATGATTGAGAACTACCCCGGCTTTGACAAGCCGGTAAGTGGTTTTGATATCGGAATGAAGTTCCATGCCCAGGCAGAAACCTTCGGAGCAAAGCTTGTCTATGCAACCGTAAATACTCTTAAAAAAGAGGGGAATACGTTCTTTGCCGAGACTGCCGACGGAGAAACCTACAAGGCTACTGCAGTTATCTTTGCTACCGGGGCAAAACACAGACACCTCGGAATCGAAGGTGAAGAGAAGTACAATGGAAAAGGTGTCTCTTATTGCGGTACGTGTGATGGTCCCTTTTTCAAGGGAAAGAATATTCTTGTTGTAGGTGGTGGCGATACAGCCCTTACGGATGCAATCTATCTTTCCAAATTGAGTGAGCATGTTACCCTCATGCACAGAAAGGATCGTTTCAGAGCCCAGGACAATCTTGTTGAGCAAGTCAAACGTAATAAGAATATTGAGTTGGTCATGCAGCATACCGTTTTAAAAATCAACGGAAATGATGACAAAGTCACCTCTGTCCTACTAAGCGATCTTGCTAACAATAAGCAGTATGAACGTTCCTTTGATGCAGTATTCATCTTTGTCGGAATGATTCCCCAGACAGATCTGTTAGATAAGAGTGTCCTTGATGAAAGCGGCTATGTAAAGACCAACGAAAGAATGGAAACTTCCATCCCTGGCCTTTACGCAGCAGGTGATGTACGAGATACAGTCTTCAGACAGTTGATCACGGCTGCCAGTGATGGTGCAGTTGCAGCACACTGTGCAAGCGAGTACATTGATGAGCTTGAAGGGAACGCATACCGCTAAATAGCGTATCCTAACTCATATTTCACACGATTCTCCTTGACGATGACTACTCGTTAGTGTTCTAATTGAACCATGAACATATGCATGGTATCGAGTGAATCCGTACCCTTTTCGAAATCAGGAGGGCTTGCAGACGTCGTCGGGGCGCTATCGAATGCGCTTTCTGAAATTGGGGAAGATGTGCGTGTCGTATTACCCCTTTATGGGAGTGTTGACAGTACCGACTTCACCGACCTGCCGTTCCAAGAAGAAATTCCTCTTCTTGGAAGCAAAGAAAAGGTCACCTTTTGTGAGACAAAACTCAATAAGGTGACCTACTACTTTATTAAACATCCCTTCTATACTGATAGAAAAGGTATTTATGGGGATACATCCTTCACCCCCTACCATGATAATCTCAGTCGTTATACGCTGCTCAATAAAGCGGCCTTGGTTCTCTGCAAATTATTGAAATGGAAAGTCGATATCATGCACTGTCATGATTGGACTTGTGGATTCCTCCCCTATCTGCTTGCTCAGAAAGAGGACTCTTTTTTCCATGACACAAAGAGTGTGATGACCATTCACAATCTTGCGTATCAAGGTGAATTCTCACGTTTGGAGTTCTTGACTACCGACATTGAACCAGATAGCAGGGTTTTCAGCGGTGAGAAAGCAACAAAACGAACCAATATGCTTAAAACAGGATTGGAATTTGCCGATTATCTTACCACCGTAAGTCCGACCTATGCACAGGAAATTCAAAGTGAGCAGTTCGGCTGTTCGTTGGACAAACTCCTAACTTCTCGTTCTTCTGTATTACACGGAATAATCAACGGGATTGATTATGAAGAGTGGAATCCTCAGAAGGACAAATTCCTTGAACATTCATTCTCTGCAAATGATATTTCAGGTAAGGCTTTGATGAAACAAGCATTGCAAAAAGATTTCTCCTTGAAGGAGGATCCGTCGGTTCCGCTGTTTGCAATGATCAGTCGTTTGGCAGAGCAAAAGGGGTTTGTTGAACTCTTGGAGGGTGAACCCTGTGCCTTGGAACAAATGCTTCAAGAAAGCGACATGCAGATGATCATCATCGGAACCGGGGATGCTACAATAGAGAAGAAATTACGTTCGCTTGGTGATACATATGAGAATCTTTCGGTTAATATTCTCTTCAGCAATAAAGCAGCACATCGTCTTGAAGCTGGAGCAGATTTTTTCTTGATGCCAAGCAGATATGAACCTTGCGGGTTGAATCAACTTTACAGCTTGCGGTATGGCACTATTCCAGTTGCTAGAAAAACAGGCGGTTTAGCTGATAGTATCATAGATTTGAATGAGAATGAGAAAGAGGGAACAGGAATCCTCTTTGAGAGTATGACTGGCCATGGTATACTGGAAGCCGTAGAACGGGCAGTTCAATGGTGGAAAAAGGACGAACATACTATACAATCCATTCGCTCTCGGTGTATGCGTTGGGACAGCTCATGGGAGCGGTCAGCTAAAGCATATCAATCATTATATAAGACCAGTATTAGGGAGAAGAAGTAACATGATGCGAAAAGACAAAACAATCGCAATAGTACTTGGAGGAGGAAAAGGAACCAGACTTTATCCCCTTACCATGGACAGAGCAAAACCTGCAGTACCCTTTGCTGGAAAATATCGGTTGGTGGATATCCCCATCTCCAACTGTATCAACAGTGGGATACGTCAGATTTATATTCTGACTCAATTCAATTCTGCGTCACTGCATAACCATATTGCAAACACCTATATTTTTGACACGTTCTCAAATGGGTTTGTTGAGATTTTGGCTGCAGAACAGACAAATCAGAGCGATACATGGTACCAGGGAACCGCTGATGCTGTTCGTAAGAACCTAAAGCACTTCCATGACCAGAATGCTGATTACTATATCATCCTCAGTGGGGATCAGCTATATCGCATGGACTTAGGGGAAATGCTCGAGGCGCATGTCAACAGCCAAGCTGAGTTGACGATTGCTACTAAGCCGATAAGCCGTGAACAGGCCACAGGCTTGGGCATCATTGGTTGTGACAAAGACGGATTCATCAACAAATTCTATGAAAAGCCTGCAATCGACCTTGATATCAGTGACTACAAAGTCAGTGATGATTTGATGCTGTCTTCATTGGGAAAACATGTGGATAGCAGTAATGAATATCTTGCCAGCATGGGTATTTACATCTTCAATGCAAAAGCTCTCGAAGAAGTCCTGAACAATGACAAAACAGACTTTGGCAAAGAGATTATTCCTGATGCAATCAAGCAACGCAAGGTCGCTACATACCTATTCGATAGCTTCTGGGAAGATATTGGAACAATCAAAGCATTCTATGAAACAAATTTGGATCTTGCTTCGATTAATCCTCACTTCAATTTCTACGATGAAAGAATGCCAATTTATACCCACCGTAGACATCTTCCTGCTACCAAGGTAAATTTCTGCAATATTTCCAATTCACTCACCAGCGAAGGTTCAATTATCACAAACGCCTATATTGTGAATTCAATCATCGGCGTACGTACGATCATAGAATCCGGGGCTTCCTTGGATGGTGTGTATTGCATGGGTGCTTCCTACTATGAAACACAGGAACAAAAGTGGGACAACGGGAAGAAAGGAGTACCCAATATCGGTATCGGTCGAGGAACCATCATTCGGAAGGCAATCATTGATCAGAATGCTCGAATCGGAGACGGCTGTAGAATTGGTATTGATGATATCCCTCGCCAAGAAGGTGATTATGCGATGTATTCCATCCATGACGGAATTATTGTTATCAACAAGAATGCCATCATTAAGAATGGCACGGTAATGTAAAAGAAATACTATGTAATTCAACAGCGGAAGAATCGTTTTCTTCCGCTGTTTTTTGTTAAATCGTATAACATAATATGATATAATAGTTGTAATTAAAAAAGGAGCACTGGATGTTAAAGGACATTATTACACAAGAAATTATCAATGGAGATACAATATTAGGAATTGAGCTTGGTTCAACAAGAATCAAGGCAGTCTTGATCAATTCAGAGAACCAACCCATCGCCCAAGGAGGCTACGATTGGGAGAATTCTCTGATCAATGGAATTTGGACATACAGTCTTGAGAATGTATGGAAGGGCATCTCCACATGTTTCGCCAATTTGCAAGCGGACATCCAGAAACAGTATCAGGTAAGTCTGAAGAAAACAAAATCGTTAGGTATCAGCGCCATGATGCATGGGTATCTAGTTTTCGATGCAAAGGACGAACTGTTGGTGCCCTTCAGAACTTGGCGAAATACCATAACAAGCCAAGCAGCGGAAAAATTGAGTGAATTGTTCGACTACCCTGTCCCAGAACGATGGTCAATCTCCCACCTCTATCAGGCAATTCTCAACAAAGAACCACATGTAAAGGATATTTCTTATTTGACCACCTTATCGGGGTATGTACATTGGAAACTCACGGGACAAAAAGTTTTGGGTATCGGTGATGCTTCTGGGATGTTCCCCATCGATACCTTGAAAAACCAGTATGATGAAAAGATGACCTCCTTGTTTTCAAAAGAAATCGAGGAATCCCATTTTGATTGGAATCTTCAATCCATACTTCCCTCCATCCTCCTAGCCGGTCAAAATGCAGGATCCTTAAGTGAAGAAGGCGCAAAGCTCCTCGATCCCACAGGAAATTTTGAAGCAGGAATACCACTCTGCCCTCCTGAAGGTGACGCAGGAACAGGAATGGTTGCAACAAATAGTATTGAAATTCGTACCGGCAATGTTTCTGCAGGAACTTCTGTATTTGCCATGGTAGTACTAGAGAAACCTCTTTCGAAGAGCTATAACAAATTCATTGATCTGGTGACCACCCCTGATGGTTCTTTGGTTGCCATGAGCCATGGCAACAACTGCACCGGTGAATATGATGCTTGGATGCGCTTGTTCTCTGAGGTCATCGATACGGTAGGTCAGCCTGTTAAAAAAGGCGAACTGTATGACAAACTGCTTTACAAAGCCTTGGAAGGAGATAAGGACTGTGGAGGACTATTGCCATTCAACTATATCAGCGGAGAGACCATGACAGATTTGAACGAAGGACGTCCTTTGTTTGTACGGGAAACTAAAAATACGTTCTCTCTTGCCAACTTTATGCGTGCACAGCTGTTTACAGCTCTAGGGGTGCTTCGTATCGGTATGGATATTCTTTTCGAGAAAGAACATGTAACGGTAGATGCAATCAATGGCCATGGAGGGTTCTTTAAAACAGCAGCGGTAGGACAGAATATCATGGCAAGTGCCTTACATACTCCGATCTCAGTACTCAAGACTGCAGGGGAAGGCGGAGCTTGGGGTATTGCCCTACTCGCCTCCTATATGGCTAATAAAAAGAATTTAAGCTTGTCAGAATTCCTTTCAAAGGAAGTATTCGCTTCTGCAGAGGTTACCACGGTTACGGCAACCGATGAAGATATAGCTGGTTTCAATATTTTCTTGCAACGCTATAAAGACGGCCTTCCTGTTGAAAAGACTGCCGTCAGTGCTTTGAAATAAGCATTCAAACAGGTAAAGGAAAGTGGTCGATCCATTAAGGTCGACCACTTTTTCTATCTTACTATGATTTATTCTATTTCAATTTCCATGCAAGGTCAGAGAGGAACAACTGCTGTTTCATGGAAGAGACTGTCGTATCTTTATTGATATGGACGAACTCAATATCCATTATTTCACACCAATCCTCCAGCATTTGCGGGGTTGCATCATAGCTGAGTACTGCATGATGAGCCCCGCCTGCAAGCATCCAAAGGTGGGCAGCCTGGTACAGATCTGGCTCAGGTCTCCACATGACACGGGCTACAGGAAGATTCGGCATTTTATAGATGGGTTTTACTGCTTCAATCTCACCTACAATGAGTCGTAATCGCCCACCCATATCAATCAAGGAAGCAAGCACTGCTTTTCCAGGATGACCCTCAAACACAAGTCTGGCAGGAGGTTCCTTCCCGCCTATCCCGAGTGGATGTACTTCAATTTTAGCTTTCTCGGTACTCACAGAAGGACAAACCTCAAGCATATGGGCACCCAAGGATAGTTCATTCCCCTTTTCCATATGGTAGGTATAATCTTCCATGAAGGTAGTACCACCGCCCATGCCCTCGGTCATTCGTTTGACCAGACTCGTCATTGCTGAAACTTTCCAATCGCCTTCCCCGCCATAGCCATAGCCTTCTTGCATAAGGTCTTGGCTGGCAAGCCCTGGAAGTTGACGCATCTCCTGCAAATCCTCGAAGGTATTGGAGAAGGCAGAAATCCCTTCACGTTCAAAGAAATTGCGCATGGCGACTTCTTCTTTTGCTTGGTAGCGAACGGTTTCCAGATCATCGGTGGAGAATTCATACTTTTGGCGATAAGAAGCCATTTGAGCTTCGACATCAGCATCGCTTACCGATTCAATTTCCTTGATGAGATCCCCAACGCCCCAAGTATTCACTTGCCAACCAAGTTTGATCTGTACTTCAACCTTATCGCCCTCAGTTACGGCAACATTACGCATATTGTCCCCGAATCGCATGACTTTCAACTTCCGACTTTCTATTGCACCAATTGCGGAACGCATCCAGATGCCTAGGTTTTGCTGGACGTCCGCATCCTCCCAGAATCCGGTGATAATCTTTCTTGCCAAACGCATTCTTGCCCCGATAAAGGCATGCTCGCGGTCCCCGTGTGCCGATTGGTTGAGGTTCATAAAATCCATATCAATTTCTTTATCCGGGATCATACGGTTGAACTGAGTATGGAGATGACAATAGGGTTTTTGCAACAACGAAAATCCATTGATCCACATCTTAGATGGTGAGAATGTATGCATCCAAGTAATAATACCCGCACAGCTCTTCTCGTAGTTTGCTTCACGCATACAATCTTCGATTCCATCAGGAGTTTTCAGTGTTGCCTTATATATAACTTTACAAGGAAGATTACCACTTGCATTCAATCCATCCACCATCAATTGTGCATGACGAGCAACTTCATCAAGGGTTTCTTGCCCATATAAGAATTGCGACCCCACCAAAAACCAAAATTCATACGTCTCTATTGGATTTCGTTTCATGTTTTCCTCTTGTTGTTTTTAAATTTCTTTATGTTATAATTGCGTTAACGTAAACGCAATTACAATTCATTGTCATATGCTCTCTTATTTCTGTCAAGTTAAAATTCATGTAATCGCCCAATCGAGGTTGGATTATTAGTTTTAATATTCTTTTCTCGTAATATATGTGATATTGTATAGATGCGTTATCGTCAATCAATAATTATCCGTGTAGAGGGGCTATGACAATAGCAGAAATTGCAAAACTTGCGAACGTATCAATTGGAACCGTTGACCGAGTACTCCATAAACGTGGTCGTGTGGCGAAAGAAACCATTGATCGGGTTATGGCCATTATTGAAGAACATGGGTATCAACCGAATACATTTGCACGTAACCTAAAATTGAGTAAGCAGTTCACCATTGCTGTTTTGTTGCCTCTTTTACACAGTGAATATGGGTATTGGGATCTGCTGTATGAAGGAATCTTGAAAGCAGCGAAAGAGCTCGCACCTTTGTCAGTCTCGATTGATATGTTGCAATTTGACAGAACCCAAAAAGGATCTCTGCTTGAAAAAGGACAAATCCTTTTGAATAAGTCGGTAGATGCTCTTCTTATCGCTCCGGTAGTAGCAGATGAAGCGAATGAGCTGCTCTCTCTCTACCCTGACATTGATTATGCCTTTGTTGACAGCCCGCTGCCAAAAACCAACCCAGTATGCAGTGTTATTCAGAAACCTTACCAAGGCGGCTTTCTTGCAGGAAGAATGATGCATTTGCTCAATCCTGAAGGGGGAACTCTTCTTGCAATCCAGACCCATCGTTCAGCCTATAACTCAACCGAAAGAGTCAGGGGGTTTTATAATTACTTTGCTGGGAAAGATGCTTATCAGGTACATGAAATGGAAGCCCATTTCAGCCAAGATATTGCAGCGAGTTTAGAAGCATTTTATAAGGCGCATCCTGATATGAGCGGAATATTTGTTGTCAATGATGCGATACACAGAATTGCTGAGCAAGTATCACTTTTAGGCAGAAAAAGCCAGACTGTTATGATTGGATATGACGTAATCAGCCAGAACAAAAA
>QJZS01000226.1 GCA_003247345.1 Spirochaetales bacterium | reverse complement strand
CATTCTTACCATTAATACAGATTCAAGCAAACACACACGTATGCTCCCTTAGGGGGATATGAAATACCTTATCGACCAACCAACTGAACAAAGAATCAAAGAGATGGCAGTCTGTGATCGCCCTCGGGAGCGAATGTTACAAAAGGGCGCCCAAGCCTTAAGCGACCAGGAACTACTTACCATTCTTATTGGAAGTGGCAACAGAGGCCGGTCAGTCAGAACGATTGCCAAAGAATTGTTGGAATTGCTTGATAAAAAGCCATTGGCAACCAATGAGGATTTGATGGCAATCAGCGGGCTTGGCCTTGCAAAGGCTACGCTTATTGGAGCCGCTTTAGAGTTGGGAAGAAGAAAGCTTCCTGCCAAAAAACGACAAATATCTACCCCTTCTGATATCTATCCGTTGATCAGGCACTATGCAACACGCATGCAGGAACATTTTCTCAGTATTTGCCTCAATGGGGCTCATGAGGTGTTATCGGTAAATGTATGTTCCATCGGATTGGTTAATCGGACAATCGTACACCCTAGGGAGGTTTTCACAGAGGCAGTAAGACAAAGATCAACCGCAATCTTAGTTGCACACAACCACCCTAGCGGGAATCTGGAGCCAAGTCCTGAGGACAAGGATGTAACAAGAAGACTGAAACAAGCTGGGGATATTTTGGGAATCAAGGTACTCGATCATCTGATCTTCAGTGAAGACGGATACCTATCGATGTTGGAGGGAAGCTTGTTTTGAAATTTGCAATGTGTATAATAAGTAGTGTTCTTACACATCATCCATGGAGGTCGGACATGCGTACAAACATAGTCATCGATGATACCTTGATGCAGGAGGCACTCTTGGCCTCAGGTTGCAAAACCAAGAAAGAAGCAGTTGAGGAAGGTTTGAAACTCCTGATAGCCATGAAAAACCAGACAAAAATTCGTGAACTGCGGGGCAAACTGCATTGGGAAGGCAATCTTAATGAGATGAGAACAAATTCATGATGATCGTTGACACCTCAGTCTGGATTGACTATGTCAATGGAGCAATAACTCCACAGACGAACATCCTTGATGTCGAGCTTCAGGAGAATCGAATCATTGTAGGCGATATCATTATTGCCGAGTTTCTCCAAGGTTTTCGTGATGACAAGCAGTTCCAACAAGCAAAATCCATTATGGACTGCCTTGAGTACCATGACCTCGTGGGTAAAGAGATTGCCTATCTTGCCGCAAAGAATTATCGCAAGCTCAGAAAACAAGGAATTACGATTCGCAAGACAGTTGATGTACTCATCGCCACATATTGCATCAAACATGGATTAGAGCTCCTGCATAATGACAGGGATTTCGATGCCATGGAAAAAATCCTGGGACTACGAGTCAGAAGATGAAAGGCTTCATCTATCACGACGCCCCACTTCAGCAAGATCTGTGGAAAATTTGGAGGTTCTTTCTGGTACCGATGGTATATATATATCAAGCAATTGTGAGAATTATTAGCAAGATTTTTCGCTAATAGACTTATCCTGGGAATTGGCCGGTTGGTTGAAGAGGTTCATGCATAAATATGCAGGGAATGAGGCGAGAATCCCTTATTGTAATTTTCTCTACATTTATTTTTTCGATGATCAGTGGTACTCTTATTGTTATATTATAAGCATTTTTAATTTTATGAAATTTTCAAAATGGGAGGCGCTTAGTATGAGTAGCTCGATTAAAAAATCAGGAAAAACAGGGTTTCAATTGGAAGTGTTTTCACCCTATATTGTAACTGCTCATCACAGAGATCATTTTCCAAAGGGAAATCTAAAAATGGAGCCCGTTGAGTACTTAAGTGGAAGACATATCGGCAATGACTTTGATGTGAACGAACCATGGCGCATGTATTATGGAGACCGGATTTCCGGTTTTCCGGTACATCCACATCGTGGGTTTGAAACAATTACCATTGTCACAAAAGGACTTGTAGATCATGCTGATGGGTCGGGCGCAGGCGGCAGATATGGATTTGGCGATGTGCAGTGGATGACAGCAGGATCTGGTATGCAGCATTCAGAAATGTTCCCGCTGAAGAACCAGGATTCAGACAATCCATTTGAGCTGTTCCAGATCTGGATCAATCTTCCGTCTGAAAAAAAATTTGTAAAACCATTTTATAGAATGATTTGGAACGAAGAAATTCCAATTGTTACGACCGTTGCAGATAATGGAAACAAAGCGACTGTACGCATCATTAACGGCACCTATCATGAGCACAAGTTCAATCATGCGAATCCGGATTCTTGGGCTGCGGATCCATATAACCATGTCAACATCCTTTTGATCCATTTGGAAAAGGGCACCGATGTGACACTTCAATCTGTACCGAGAGAAGTAACAAGAACCGTGTATTTTTATGAGGGATCTTTGTTAACAGTCGATGGTACCAATGTTCAGGTAGAGACCTACCATGTACTAGACGGCACGAAGAATGCGGTGCTTACTAATAATTCTGATACCGATGCATATGTTCTGTTACTTGACGGACGCCCGATCGATGAACCTGTAATGGCTTATGGTCCTTTTGTCATGAATACCAAGGCGGAAATTGAGCAGGCATACAACGATTATCGGGTTACACAGTTCGGAGGCTGGCCTTGGAAAGATGACGGCCCTGTTTATGACCGCAATGAAGGACGTTTTGCAAAATATGCAGATGGATCTGTGATCAAACCGCCTGCGGTATGATGCTCCATGTGCAAATTTCTCTGCTCTTCACCATAGGACTATTTGCAAGATAACACTCTCTGATGAATCGAGCGAGCTGGTGCTGACTCTCCATGCAGCAGTCGCCCAGGGCGAAAGCGAGCAGAAAAGTGGGAACATCAGATAGGGAATCAGGAAGAGTGTGAGGAACCCCGGCTCCCCTGCCTTCTCAAGGCAGTGTTTCGGGTATTTACGAAACAAGGACAGGCACCTTGTGATCAATGAACGTGAAGCGGAGATCGTGAGAAAGGTCTTTGGTTGGTATGCACAGGGTTGGAGCATCGTCAGGATCAGGAAGGAGCTGGGAGCCTTGCGCATCCCGAGCCCCAGGGGGAAGCGGAGGTGGGCGGTCCGGACCATCGAGGACATACTTTCCAACTGAAGTACACAGGGGACTCAATCTATGGACAGACAGGGGTTGCCGAGTATCCCGGGACAAAAAGATCCAAATCCAAACCTTCTGAAGTATTCAGATCAGCCAACCACCACCCTCCCATCATAGACAGGGAATGCTTTGGCAGGATGCAGGAATTGAAACGGTAGCGAACCAATGTCGAGGTCGATGGACACGAAAACAAGGTCAGGAAAACTACCCATTACAGCATGGAGAATCCTGGCAGGATGGAAGGATCAACCGCCATCCTGGTTGCACACAACCACCCTAGCG
>QJZS01000088.1 GCA_003247345.1 Spirochaetales bacterium | reverse complement strand
ATGCTCGCCGGGGATTATCTGGTGGAAAATCTAGGATCAGGGGCTGGCCTTGAATGGGTGGCAGTACGACCTGATTCACTCATCGACAAACCTACGGTAGAAGATTATGAACTCTTTGAAACCAAACAAAGAAACCCACTCTCAGACCCAGGAAAGACCAGTAGGATACAGGTAGCTCATTTCATGGCTGAGCTACTTTCAAAAGATGAGTTGTGGCAACAGTGGCTCTACAAGACTCCGGTCATCTATTCAAAAGAGTAAAAAATATCAACTGATCCCTGATGTTGATTTGGGAGTGTTCTTACAATGTTTCGAACACTCCTTTTGCTTTATTCTTTTTGCAGTTGTCCCAGTTGAATACCTTTCCACTCATGGCAATGTACACGCCAGGAGGCAGCAGTTGGACTGCAGTAATGGCACAACCTAAGTTGAAAACAGCATCAGAGTTTTCCAGGGAATAGGGGATCATAGCTCCGGTCAGTACAATAGTCTTTGTGTTCGATGCTTCTAATGTTTGGGCGATTACCTTTGCCGTACTGCACATGGTATCAGTTCCATGGACGATTACCAACTTCTCTTCGGCACTATGTACACAGGTTTGGGCAATCTCCAGCCGTTGGTCTTCGGTCATATATAAACTATCCACGGCAAGAGGCCCTTCTAGGTGGACACTGAGTGTACATCGTGCCTGTCCTAGAATTCTGGGTAACTGAGACTCCCGAAACGTCAATTCCCCGCTGATTGCATCGTACTGTTTATCGAACGTACCACCTGTAGTGATAATACGAACATCTTGCGCCATTTGTGTTCTCCTCAATTGATGAGTATAGCACTACATGTCCCCTAATTTGCGCCTTAAATTACAGATATTAAATCTCTTTTTAAGTCGTGAAAGGTGTCTGATCTATCATCTCCAGATATTCTAGGATGTGTTCGATGAAATAGTGGATAAAAAAGGTAGAGCATTGCAGGGGAATGCCTGGGTCAGTGAGCATCTCCAAGCCTAGGAAATTGACCCATGAAGGAATGGATGGGGCAATACTCATGTCCAGGTTGCGTATAAACGGCTCTCCGAATACTTCTACCATCCTGCCGCAGACAAACATCTTTTCGATTCCCAGCAATACTGTGACATTTGCCAGGATTGGGGACAGATACTTTGTAATGACTTCGCTGTATCCCGATGGACCTTGCTCTCGTATTACTTCCAATGCCTGGCCATAGGGAACCGAAAAACGTTTCTCCAGAAAATCCTTGGAAAGGAAGGTCGAGAGGCAGTTCGTACCACCGCACCAGCACGTGTTCTCCTCGTCTGTGTTGTTTACCTTCAAATGCCCTAGTTTCCCGGGCATGCTGTTGTCTGTGGTTTTCTGGATATGCCTGTTCAGGGCAATGGAACAACCGATGCCCGTATCCAGTTTCACTACCATGAAGTTTAGAAGTTGAGGATTACCTACCTGTGCATAGTTACAGAGCAGGTTGGTATCATTGAGCAGGAAGAATGGAAGGCCAAAGAGGGTGAGTTCTTTGCCTAGGTCCAGATCTTTTATATTGAGGGATTTTACATAGCCAAGTCTCTTGTGCTCTTCATCAATGATGCCTTCTGCACTCATTACGATGGCGAATACTCTGGTTTCGGCATGAGAAAGAGCCTCATTCACACCGGCTTTCAGTAGTTCGGAGACAGAGGACGTGGTAGTAAGTCTCTCTTGTTTCGACCAAAGTACTGTTCCATCGCATGCATTCAAATAGATAGCAAGATTCTCGATCGTGAGTTGCACGGAGATGATGGTAAAAGCCTTGTAATTCAATCTGAGACCTACAGGTTTGCGACCAAGGGCTGTGTTGTCATCGAGGGTAAATTCGGTTATATACCCATATTGAGAGAGTTCTTTTACCAGATTCGACAAGGTTTGGTTGGATAGGTGAGTGAGCTGGGAAATCTTTTTTCTGTTGATGCCAGGATTATCAAGGACTATCTCAAGAATCTTGGTATAGTTCTTTATCTTCATCTTGTCTTGGCTTGTGGTTCGCACCATACTCCTGCTTCCTTATCTTATCGTATGACCAATCCTACAGGGACAGGACGTTCTGCTACTTTGTTGGTCTCTTTATACCGGTCTGCAATTTTGAGTTGCCTAGTACCGTCATACAGGATTTGTGAAGAGCCTCCTCCGTCCAAGTTAACAATATCAGTAAATCCTTCTGATTTGGTGAATTGGGCAAGTTCCAGCAGGGAGCAGCCTGTGCTGTCGTTCTTTGGGTCATACACCAATTTCCCAGCACCTTCAGCCCAGATGAGCACAGCCTCATGCTCTTTATTGCTTCCGATGGCGATCCTTGCCGCCCTAGCACTATCATAAGGCAGGGGGTAAACGGTAGAAGGAAAGGGAACAGGGTCTTTCTTCATGTCATAGAAGGGACATTTGAGACTATTGACCATCACAGAATCTTCTACCATTGCAGGTCCTACCTGGATGCCAAAACGGTATTTCTCAAGTCCTTGGAACGTAACCTGGGTATCCTGCACCTGTATCGGTTGATCCAGGCTTAGGATGAAACCTGCCATGGGAATACGGGTTGCTCCTCCGCTTTTGAGTGCAATTACCTTGTTCTCGACGATGACAACGTCCATACCGTCATGCTTTGGGGTCTGTCTTTCTTCTGGACGGAAATGGAACGTACAGTTTTGTCCATGCGTATACGAGATGCCGTCGATCACAACAGTCAGTGCTGTCAGCTCCACATGTGTGACTTTTGTGATTCCCTGCTCGTTAACCAATAAAACTTCCCTGTGGTTCAGCGGTGGCTGTAGCACCACGCCGTCTTTGAGAGCAAGCCCATAGGGAGTACCCAGGATGCAGTAGGGAGAATCGAGGTCGGTCGGATCCATTAAAAAGAAGTGAGAGTTTACGATGCAGGAAGTGGAAGGGCTTTTGGAAAGGAAGCCCATCTTCTGGTTGACCGGAATGAACCTGATTGCAGTCCCACTTCCTTGTACTGTCTCAGAGAGTCCCTCTTCCTCAAGCTTTTTGAGAAAGGCAGCGCATACTTCATCATCTACGACAAGCTTGCCATTCCAGCGGACCGCTCCTTTTTCAACCTGTTCATTCAAGTAGACTGAACACGCTACAATATTGGAGAAGATGGTTCCTTGCTTCGTGTCCTTTGGAAAAGGGATGTTCATATCATCAGGGACATGGAAGAAAACCAAAGCTGCTACGACAGAGGGATCCCTTGGGATGATATTCGTCCGGTAGAGTCTTGCTATCTCAGCTATGGCTTTCTTGTCAAAGCCAGGGAATATGAAATCGACTGATTCCCAGTCGAACCCTTCGACTACCTGAAAACGTTGCAGTTCCCCATTTTGATGGTGAACTGTCTCTATTCTTGAACGCATACTATCCCTTGATTCCTGAGTTCATCGTATTCTCGATGATGTAACGCTGGCAGAAGACAAATACAAGCAAGAGCGGCAACACCGACAGGACACTTCCTGCCAAGAGGAGGTTCCACTGTACATCGTACTGGTTCTGGAACTGGGAGAGGGCTACGGTGACAGTATAGAGTTCTCTGGTGGAGAGATAGAGCATCGGTCTGAGCAAGTCATTCCAGTTGTTCATAAAAGCAATGATGAACAAGGTAGCGATAGGCCCTGATGCCTGTCTCATATAGATGCGGCTGAACATCTGGTAGGAGTTTACTCCGTCTATGATGCCGGCATCAAAGAGAGCCGATGGAACCTGGGAAAAGAACTCCTTGAGCATGAAGGTTCCGAATCCTCCTGCTAGGAAGGAAGGAACGATCAAGGGCAGGTAGGTGTCCATCCAGTTGAGTTTCATGAAAATGTAGTACTCAGGAATGATGGTGACTTGTACCGGAATCATCAGGGTCAAGAGCAGCAGGCTGAATACCAAGCCACTGCCTCTGAATTTCATCTTTGCCAAGGCGAAGCCTGCCAACGAGCAGACGAAAATCTGTCCCAAGGCAGCCAAGGTGTAGACCCAGACGCTATTGAAGGTATAACGCCCGAAATTATATTGGGTGAATACTTCCCTATAGTTGTCGAACGCCTGGTTGGTGAACAAGAGGTCAGGGATAAACTTCGGGGGTACGGAGAAGATATTCTTCTCGCTCATAAAGGAGTTTGAGATCATCCAGATGAAGGGGAAGATGTAAATGATGGTTACCAGGCTGATTACGACGTAGCGTAGGATAGTTTCTTGTTTTTTAGTCATATTCTGCCTCCTCAATCCAACGGTTGCGTATGATGCTTTCGAATATAGAAGTTGGCTACGGTGAGCAGACCCACTACAATCAACAGGACATAGGCAATCGCAGAGGCGAAGCCCACACGGTAATAAACGAACGCATTGAGGTAGACATCGTAGACCAAGGTGTTGCTGGAGTTTCCAGGCCCGCCTTTGGTCATGGAGTAAATCAACTCGAAGTTTTTGAATGAGTCGATGATGGCAATGGTGAGAACGAAGAAAACTGTGGGAGAAAGCATGGGTAAGGTGATGCCAAAGAAGCTCTGGCGATGGTTTGCCCCATCCACCCGTGCTGACTCCAATGTCTCAGCGGGAATGTTTTGCAATCCTGCCAAGAAGATGATCATGTAGTACCCGGACATTTTCCAAACCTGAACCGAAGCAACGGTATTGAGTACCAGTTTGGGATCCCCAAGCCAATAGGGTGGGGTTATGCCGATGGCCTCTATGAGGTTGTTCACGATGCCGTAGGTAGGCCCAAGGATCCAGTTCCAGACGATACCGACAGCAACCGCACTGGTAACTACCGGAAGATAGATGGCAGCCCGAAATGCGCTGATACCTTTTATCTTGGTATTGATGAGTACGGCCAAAGCAAGTCCCAGGACAATCGAGCCAATAACATACACAACGGAAAATTGCAGAGTATTGAGCAAGATTGTAATGAAATCTTCACTTGCCAGCAGCTCTTTATAATTGCCCAGTTGGATGAACGTCGGCTTAGCCAAGAGATTCCAGTCGGTAAAGCTCAGGTAAAAAGACCAGGCAATGGGGATTAACCGAAAGACTGTGAGTCCGAGGACTGTGGGGAAGATAAATAGCCAGGGGGTGTAGCTTTTATGCCATTTGTAGGTGATATCTGCCATGCTTCCTTCCTTGTTTCGCAATAAGGGTGCCCTTGCTCATTTGCAGGGGCACCACGTACAAAACATTGTTGTTACTTGTAATAGCGAGCGAGTACAGCGTTTGCACTGTCGGTAGCTTTCTTGATTGCGGCATCAAAGGTAAGCTGCCCGTTGGTGATTGCGTCGATGGCACCGTTGAGACCGAGTGTCTCTCCACCGCCGTAACCTCTCCATTCTCCCCATCCTTGGGTGAAGGAGGTGGTCATCGGCCCAGAAGCCTGTGCAATGAGCATGTTCATGTCAGCGCCCGGCTGTTGGTTGGGGTCGGAGAACATTGGATCTTCTGCAAGCTTCTTCGCAGAAGGAATCTTACCTGCCATGTAGACGTCAAGTCCAAGGCCTTCGCCTGCAACATAACGAGCAAACTTCCAAGCCATCTCTGGGTTCTTTGTATTGGGTGCAATGGCGTAGCTGTCAGGCCAACCGTAGGTCATCTCATTTGAACCACTTGGGCCACTGGGTACTCGTACAATACCCCATCTCATGGAATCACCGACGTTCTTGCGCAGGGTATCGACGAACCAGGATCCGTCAACCCACATTGCAGCAGCGCCCTGTTGGAACACATCCTGTTGCTGGAAACTAGTCATATCCTTCTGAGGAGGTGCAACTTTGTCGACCAATACAAGGTTGGTGAGCATCTTGAGGGCATCGATGGCTTGTTGGTTGGGGGCGAAGCGCATGGTGGTTCGGTCAATAAGCTTGCCATTGTTGGCATATACCCAAGGTTCGATGTGAGCATAGCGGCCGTAGAACCAGAAGCCCCACTGGTCGATCTTTCCATCGTTATTCTTGTCGATAGTAAGCTTCTTTGCTGCACTGCGGAAATCGTCCCAAGTCCAGTCATTGGTTGGGTAAGCAACTCCGGCTGCATCGAAGGCATCCTTATTGTAATAGAGAGCGGTGGTAACCAAGGCAAACGGGATTGCGTAATAGCTATCCGTTCCGCTGATGCCTTTCACTACATCGAAGATGGATTTGTAGAAGACGTTGAAGGTGTCATCGTTCTTGACGAAGTTGTCAAGATTGTACATCAGACCGGCCTTTGCCCATTCCTCTACATAGCCAGAGCTCATGGTGTAGACATCTGGAAGTTTGTTCTGGTTTGCTTGGATGCGAATCTTGGTCCAATATTCCTTGGTTCCGACCATCGTCTGGGTAATCTTTACCCCAGGGTTGGCAGCCTCGAACTTGGCGATGATTGCATTGTTCTGATCAACCATGCTTGGATCCCAGGTCCACCAATCAAGGGTGATTTCCTTGGGAGCAGCAGTAGATGCGGTTTCTTGGCTTCCGGCAGCAAACAATGTGCTTGCCAACAGGAGTGCCAAAGCGACAGTTAGCAGTTTTTTCATACCTTTTCTCCTTGTGCTTTCAGAATAACATTTTCTATTTTTAATAAGTTCCCATAATATATTCTACATAGTATGAGCACTGTTTATTGTGATTATTAAAAGAATATGAGAAAGAGCAAAAATATTCCAACTAATTAATCCATCGGTTGTATTATCTAACCGATAGAGTGACCTGTCAAGAATGAGGCTTCACAAAGTCCGACAAGTAACGAAATTTGTCATACGAGCAAAGAATGGATGATTCGACTGTCTAAATGCGGCAATGGAAGTGGGATGAAAAGATAATTCCCCAAAAAAATTTCTTGACAAGTGTCTATTGAGGTGTACACTGAAACTAGTTACATGAAAGCAGTTTCAGGAGGAGAGATGGCCAAACAACCTACCATATATGATGTGGCAAAATTAGCAGGAGTCAGTCCTGCGACCGTGTCGAGAGTGTTGAATTCTCCTTCAATGGTGAATCCGGAAAAACGAAAGCGAATTATGGAAGCTATAGAATCATTGAAATTCACGCCTAAGGCCGATGCCGTTGCGAAAGCACGGCAGCAGTTCAAGCGAATAGGAGTCATAGCTCCTTTTTTCACTGAACCATCTTTCATGGAAAGGCTGAAAGGGATCAGCAGTGTGCTTTCTTCCCAACATTATGAGTTGGTCGTGTATGCCGTGCAAAGCACGGAGGAATTGGATGGATACGTCGACATGCTTGTTTCAAGCAAACGGGTTGATGGCTTGATAAGTCTGTGTATGCACCTCGACCAGACCACCGTAAACAAATTGCAAAGCTCTGATCTTCCTGTTTGTTGTGTTGAAAAAGACCTTACAGGATTCGATGCAGTAATTGTCCATAACCAAGAGGGCGGGGCAATGGCTGCCAAGGCTCTTTACGAAAAAGGTTGTCATAATCCTGGCTTCATTGGGGAAGCAAGTACTCGGAGTTATGCGGCTCATTCCACTGAAGAACGCCTAGAGGGATTCTCGAACTTTTTCAAAGAGAAAGGAATTGAGTTGGAGCCCAGCCATTATTGGCTTGGCGAGAATAACAACGAAATCTCTACCCAGGGAATTTTGAAGATGTTGGATAGCCCGAATCGTCCTGATTGCATCTTTGCCTCGAGCGACACGTTGGCTATACGGACCATTAAATGTGCAGGGCAGCTTGGATTGACGGTTCCTGATGATTTGGCAGTTATCGGTTTCGACGATATTGAAATGGCCGAGTATGTAGACTTGACCACGATCAACCAAGGGTTAGAAGAGTCGGGAGTCCTTGCTGCAGAGATGATGCTTCAGAGGCTGAAGCATCCCGACCAGCCGGTACGAAAGAGCCTCATTGCCCTGAAACTCTCAGAGCGGGGCTCTACGGCTGTACAAACATAAATAATGCATCATTAACAATGATGCAAATAGGAGGATATGTTATGAAACGTCGTTCGAAAGGACTAGTGGTTGCATTGATACTCCTTCTGACGATCCCTGCTGTTTGGGCAACAGGAACGAAAGAAGCTGCTGCAACAGAGTCAAATGTCATCAAGGTGTTTGGCAACTTCCGTGGAGAGGAAGCTGCTCGTTTTGATGAAGTTGTGAAAATCTTCAATGAGAAGACTGGATACAACGTCGTTTATGAAGGTAGCCCTGAGTTTGAGACTCAGATTTTGATCCAAGCCGAAGCTGGGACTCCTCCGGATATTGCTGCACTTCCGCAACCTGGTTTGATGAAGAACTTTGCAGAGAAAGGCTATCTCAAACCACTGGCTCAGAGTGTACTCGATGGTATCAACAGCAATTATGCGCCGGTATGGCGCGAGCTCGGTTCCTATGATGGTACTACCTATGGTGTATTCCATCGTGTTTCAGCTAAGAGCTATGTATGGTATCCAAAGAAAGCGTTTGAAGCGAAAGGGTACAAAGTACCTACCACTTGGGATGAGCTGAAGGCTCTTGAGCAGCAGATCATAGCAGATGGTGGCACTCCTTGGTCCATTGGCTTTGAAGCTGGAAACGCCACCGGTTGGGTAGGCACCGACTGGATCGAAGACTTGATGCTTCGTACCGCAGGTCCTGAAGTATATGACAAATGGGTAAATCATGAGATTCCATTTGATGATCCTGCTGTACAGAAAGCCTTCTCTTATTTTGGTGAAATCATACAAGATCCCAAGGAAGTGTATGGTGGGGCAACCAATATCTTGACCACCAGTTATGGTGATGCCATCAAGCCGTTGTTCGAGAATCCCCCTGCTGCTTATCTGCATCGTCAAGCAAACTTCATCACCACCTTCATGCCCGAAGACATTCAGGCAAATCTTGCTGACGAAGTCGGAGTGTTTGCACTTCCTGCAATCGACGAGCAGTGGGGTGTCCCAATGCTCGGCGCAGGCGACCAATACGTAGCCTTCAGTGATAAGCCGGGTGTCATGGAATTCTTGCAATTCTTGACCACATGGGAATCTTGTGTGCCATTAGCCAAGGCTGGTGGAGCATTGTTCCCCCACTTGGATCAGAACTTGGCTGACTATGGTAATCCCATTGAACAGCAGATGGCAAAGATGCTCATGGAAGCAAAGGTATTCCGCTTCGATGGTTCTGATTTGATGCCTGCAGAAGTTGGTGCTGGATCCTTCTGGACCGGCATGGTTGATTACGTCAGCGGTAGGGATGTAAAGACTGTCCTTTCCACCATTGAACAGAGCTGGCCTCAATAAGTCTTTTTGATAGGAGAAATCCCGCCTGATGAAAAAAAGGCGGGAACTCCTCCTTTGGGGGTCGTATGTTGAAACACACATTCTCAGATAATCCGAAAGGAAAGGTAGCTTTTTACCTCCCATTCACCATAGTGGTTATGGTTGGGGGCTTCTTGTTGTTGCTTAACAACCAGATGAGCCAATTGCCTTCAGCGGTATTTGCCATTGTGTGGGGAACCTCAAGTGTAGTATTGCTTTTTTATACGTTGAACCTGATAGCACAACTTTTCCCTACGAAAGCCTACAACAAAATTATTCCCTATGTGTTTGTAGGCCCAGCAATGTTGATTTTACTGTGGTACCTGATACTACCAACCTTTCGCAGTTTGTACCTGAGCTTTTTTAATAGGAATTCCACAGCCTTTGTCGGGCTTGATAATTACAAATTCATCTTTACTGACCCAAACATGCGTACTGCATTCCGCAATACTTTGTTTTGGTTGCTTTTCGGTACTGGTCTTTCTGTCTTTTTCGGTCTTACCTCAGCACTCTTGGCAGAACGTACCAAGATTGAAAAGTTGGGGAAGACTCTTATCTTCATTCCGATGGCAGTATCGATGGTAGGCGCCGGTGTCATTTGGAAATTCATGTATGCATATAAACCGGCAGGAGCTAATCAGACGGGTTTGCTCAATGCTTTGATGGTCGCCTTCGGTGCTGATCCATCCAACTGGCTGGGTACTGAGCCTACCAATACCATATTTTTGATCATTATATTCGTATGGATTCAAACAGGATTTGCTTTGGTCGTGCTTGCTGCTGCTCTCAAAGGAGTTCCCAACGATATCTTGGAAGCGGGCAGGATTGATGGTGCATCAGAGATGCGGATTCTTTTTTCCATCATTCTTCCTTCCATCACCGGCTCGATCGTAACCGTATCAACCACCATTATGATTGCAGCTCTCAAGAGTTTTGACATTGTGTATTCCATGACCAATGGCTTATATGGAACCGAGGTGCTTGCAAGTCAGCAATATAAGCAGATGTTCAAATTTCTCAACTATGGAAGAGGTTCTGCCATAGCTATCATCATTTTGATAGCAGTAAGTCCAGTCATTGCGTATAACTTGAAAGAATTCGGCAAACGGGAGGTATTCTGATGAAATTGACTGCAAAAACTGCAAAACATAATAAATTGATCCTCGTTCTGCTGATTTTTCTTTGTATCGTCTGGTCGATTCCCACTGTCGGGATGCTTGTAACTTCATTTCGTGACAAGGATGCGGTTTCTTCCTCCGGATGGTGGCAAGCCTATAAGACTCCAAGTGCCTTTACTTTGGCAAACTATGATGAAGTGCTTGGAGGTCAGCATTTTACGGTTGGCACCGCATCAGGCAGTACGGAAAGCAGGCGTGGGGTTTCCATGGCAAGTGCATTCATTTCCAGTATTACCGTAACAGTGCCGGCTGTGATTATCCCTATTCTTGTTGCTGCCGCTGCTGCCTATGCATTTGCCTGGATGAGTTTCTGGGGGAGAAAGTTGTTCTTTGCAACGGTTATTGCCTTGTTGGTCGTACCTTTGCAGATTGCTCTTATTCCGATTCTTCGCGATTACCAGAGTATTGGCCTCAACGGAACGTACCTAGGCATATGGTTCGCTCATTCCGGCTTCGGGTTATCGTTGGCTATCTATATTTTATTCAATTATATTTCTACCATCCCACGTTCGATTCTGGAATCTGCGTTCATTGATGGAGCTAATCATTTTACCGTCTTTTCTCGTTTGATTCTTCCCTTGAGTATTCCCGCCTTGGCTTCGTTTGCAATCTTCCAATTCATTTGGGTTTGGAACGATCTGCTCGTTGCGTTGGTTTTCCTCAGTGGAAGCGGACAGAAGATGGATGTTGTAACCGTTCGTCTGATGAATATGGCAGGAACGCGTGGTACTGAATGGCACCTTTTGACAGCAGGGGCTTTCATTTCCATGATTCTTCCCTTGATTGTATTCCTCTCCTTGCAAAAGTATTTTGTCAGAGGTCTGTTGGCAGGTTCGGTGAAGGGGTAAGCAATGGACACCATGCAATACGGCTACTCGGTT
This sequence comes from Spirochaetales bacterium, assembly GCA_003247345.1. Classification (GTDB taxonomy): domain Bacteria; phylum Spirochaetota; class Spirochaetia; order Sphaerochaetales; family Sphaerochaetaceae; genus Sphaerochaeta. The sequence goes on along the minus strand of QJZS01000088.1, from coordinate 1,519 downwards.
TGTGATCTCTCGCATATAAGCAGGAACGAGACTCTCTTTACCCTGGCCAATGGCTATTTGGGCCTGAGGGGAGATTCCGAGGAGGCCGAAGGTTCTTATCATAAGGGCACCTACATCAATGGGCTGTATGATAGTGAACCAATTATCTATGGGGAAAGTGCCTATGGATATGCAAAAAATCATGAAACGATTCTCAACCTTCCGGATCCAAAACGTATAGAACTGGAAGTTGACGGCCTTCCATTTTCTCTCAAGCGGGGTGTTATCAAAGCTTGTGAGAGAGGTTTGGATTTTAGAACCGGGCAGCTGCTCCGTCATGTCGATTGGATTGCCGATGGGGGACAACGCATTCATTTGGATACTATGCGCATGGTGAGTTTAGCCGAAAAACATTGCGCCGTGATTCGCTATACGGTATCGGCAATAGACCAACCGATGCATATTCAGATAACAAGCTATCTTGATCTTTCCAGTCATAATCAAGGCTCTGAAGATGACCCGCGTGTCGGATCAAAATTTTCTTCAGCTCCATTGCAAATACGAAAAACCGAAACAGGCGAAGGTATGCTTTCGTTTATTGCACATACACGAAACAGTAATTTTACGCTGTCCGGAGCAGCTGTTCATAGATTGTTAGGTCAAGAGGTTGAAGAGAAGCTGGACCCATCCAGACTTTCTATTTCTTATTCTCTTACCCTTCAGAAGGGCGAGTCAGTCACCTTGGAAAAATATATTGCCTATACGCATGAAGATGAGGATGCAATCTTTTTGGCAAAAAAGAGCGCCCAAAAGGGAATTGCTTATTATGAACACTCCCAAAAAGCGTTTCTGGATGAGTTTTGGAAAGTTGCCCAAATTCATATTGAGGGTGGGGAGGAGTATGAACAAGCTCTTCATTTCAATATGTTCCATCTTTTGCAGTCCTGTGGTAGGGATGGAAAGACCAGCTTGTCAGCCAAAGGATTGACTGGCGAAGGGTATGAGGGGCATTACTTTTGGGATACCGAAGCATATGCATTACCCTTCTTTACCTATGTAAAAAGTGAATTTGCCCGTTCTCTTCTCGAATACAGGTATTCAATCCTTGATAAGGCAAGAGCAAGGGCAAAGACGCTTTCTTTGAAAGGGGCTCTTTTCCCTTGGAGAACCATCAGTGGGGAAGAGTGCAGTGCCTATTATCCAGCGGGGACCGCGCAATACCATATCAATGCCGATATTCTGTATGCCGTACAAAAATATTTGGCTGCCACGGCAAGCCAGGTTCCTTCCATGTTTGTGGAAATGGCAATTGTAACGGCACGGATGTGGATGAGCCTTGGTTCGTTTGCTCCATCAAAAGAGGGAAAGTTCTGTATTCATACGGTTACTGGGCCTGATGAGTACACAGCCTGTGTTGATAACAATGCGTATACGAATCTAATGGCTCAGAACAATATTGATTTTGCTATCTCGATTGTTGAAGAATATCGGCAGAAACAAAAACGATTGCCTCTGGAAGTGTTACCCCCAGAATTGGAAT
>QJZS01000115.1 GCA_003247345.1 Spirochaetales bacterium | reverse complement strand
AGGTGATATTCAGACAAGAAAAAAGAGTACTGATTTTTATTGCTTGAGCTTTGCTATATTTTCTTTGAATGGGGGATATATAATCCCTTTCTCGGTAATGATGCCAGTTATATTTTGGTGTGGTGTGACATCAAAAGCAGGATTGAATACTTCCATATCTGTTGGAGCAACCTGTACGCCTTGTATATGGGTAACCTCACTGGCATCTCGTTCTTCAATTGGAATTGCCGACCCATCAGGTATGGAAAAGTCAATCGTAGAAATCGGAACTGCACTGTAAAACGGAACACCGTAAGCCTTGCAAATAACCGAAAGGGCGAAGGTGCCCAGTTTATTGGCCACATCTCCATTGGCTGCGACTCTGTCGCCTCCTAGGATAACCAAGTCAATTTTGCCATCACGAATCAGCGTAGCTGCAGCACTGTCCGGTATCAACTTTGATGGTATGTTGGCTTGTTTGAGTTCCCATGCGGTAAGCCTTGCTCCTTGAAATCTGGGACGGGTTTCATCGGCATATACAAAGATATTCTTACCTTCGTAGAATGCTGTTTTTATGACTCCCAAGGCTGTTCCCCAGCCAGCGGTAGCTAAAGCGCCAGTATTACAATGGGTGAGGATCGTTGCATTCTGAGCAATGACTGTAGTGCCGATTTCTCCCATCTTTTTGTTGGTTTGGATGTCTTCTTCCCTGATAGTATGAGCTTCTGCTAAAAGGGCCTGTAGTAGTTGTGTCCTTGAAAGTTGTTTATTCTGGTCATATACATTGACCATCCGATTAACAGCCCATCCAAGATTAACGGCTGTAGGTCTTGCCAATGCAATGAATTGGCAAGCTTTCCTGAAGTCTGTCTCAGTAGTGCATTGTTTAGCAGCCAAATAGACGCCATAGGCAGCTGTTGCTCCAATTGCCGGGGCGCCACGTACGATCATATCCCGGATTGCAAATTCTATGTCTTCGTACGTTGCACAAGCTATATACGATACCTCGGTGGGGAGTGCTCGCTGGTCTATAAGATAGAGCTTCTCGTCCCTAAACTCGAGGGTGGTAAATGTTTCGTCCATGATCTTTCTATCTCCTTTCTCAGCGCTGTAAGACATTTGCCCAAGTATCGTTCACATCTCTAAGAATTTGATTTTCATTAAGAGTTTTCATTGCATGATTTTCCATGAGTATGTTCCCTTGGCAAATGACTGTTGCAACATCAGAAGCTTGGGTGGCATACACCAAAGCACTGAAAGGATCGTTAAGCGGGGTAAGATGGCTTTTTTGTAAATCAATCAAAATAAGGTCTGCCTCTTTCCCAACTTCCAATGTACCTATCTTCTCTTGCAAGCCCATTGCCATTGCACCGTTCTTTGTTGCCATTTCCAATACTTGGTAAGGTTTTAATTTAGTTGTCTGTCCAGATACACGACCGAGCAAGCTTGCAATATGCATCTCCTCAAACATGTTTAGGTTGTTGTTGCTACTGGCCCCATCCGTACCCAAGGCTATAGGAATTCCTCCCTTGATATACGATGCGATAGGGGCAATCCCGCTTCCTAGCTTCAGGTTGCTGCTTGGGTTGTGGACAATGGTCATATCAAGCGATGAGATTAGGGCTATATCCGATTCTGTAAGGTGGACACAGTGTGCAAGCATTCCCTTCAGGTCTTGCAGCACCCCGATTTCACTAAGATATTGAGGTGGGGTAAGCTTGTGTACAGAGAGGCAATCCTGAACCTCTTTTTCAGTTTCACTGAGATGGGTATGTAAAATGGTTTGATGCTCGCGTGTCCAAGACGCGGCATATTGATAGGTTTCTTTTGTACAAGTATAAATCGCATGAGGTGCGCAATTGAGTACAATTCTGCCATCTGCCTCTTGTAAGTAGGGCGCCAACAGTTTTTCCCGTTCTTTCATCCTCTCTACGTTGTCAGAGAGTTCTCCGAATAGCGTTACTCCTATACTTGCACGGAGACCTGCTTCGAGACTGGCTTGTGCTGTTGCCTGAGGCTGGAAATACATATCTGTAAAAAGGGTAGTTCCCCCTTGGATCAGTTCAAGAGCGCCAAGACGGCTTGCCTTGAGAATGTCGTCTTCTGTGAGCTTATCCTCAATGGGGAAGATTTCTCCAAGCCATGCCTGCAGCGTGGGCAGGTCATCCTTGTAATTTCTCATAAGGCCCATGCTGAGATGGGTGTGGGAGTTGATTAGGGAAGGCATGGCAAGGTACCCAGTACCGTCAATGATGCGATCCGCTTCAAATCCCTGCGGTTGTTTTCCAATCCAAGAAATATACTTGCCATCGATTCCGATATCCCCTTTGAAGTACAAACCTTCTTGGGTCATTGGAACGATCAGTGTGTTGTTGATACGTAGTTTCATGAACGTAATAGTACCATGAACAGCCTATGCAGTCACCTTATTACGCTTAATCTTTTTGGTACTGGTCATATCCATGGGTCTGTCTAGAATCGTGAGTTTTGTGATCTTCTTATATCCAGAAACTTTCTGGTTCACCTCTTTGATGACTTGTTCCAAATCTTGTTGTAGGTCTATTTCATGTTCTTTGTAATACTCTTCACTTGGGAAGATGACAGCCTCAATCATTTCGCTGGGAATATCCTTTTTGTCTTGATATCCCCTGATCAAGATCTGGTCAACTTGGCCGTACAGCTGGAACAAATCCTCGATTTCCTCAGGATAGACATTCTTTCCGCCCTCAGTGACGATGAGATTTTTTGCCCTGCCTTTCAGATATACGTAATTCTCCCGGTCTATGTAGCCTAGATCCCCGGTTTTCATAAATCCTTCTTCGTCAAAAAGCTCTGCTGTATGGGCTTCATCCTTATAGTACCCTTGGGTAATATTGGGTCCTTTAACTCGAATTTCACCAACCCCGTTTGTATCAGGATCAGCAATTTTCATCTCTACCAGGGGAAATACCATACCAACCGAATCAATCTTAAAGTGACTGATGGGATTCAAGGTTAAAATTGGACTGGCTTCCGTCAATCCATAGCCTTGAATAAAATCCAAACCAAGTTGTTGGTACTGTTTGAATACCTTGGGTGCTAATGGACCTGCCCCGCAAATAAGAAAATTGTTTCTATCAAGCCCAAGCTTGCTGAGAAGCATTTTGTTAAAGGCACCTCTAAATACATTCCAATGGAAATACTTCTTGGTAAATCCATTGATTACCATCATGGTGTGGACCAACGTATTTACGAAGAAACCCTTCTTCTTTACTTGCTTCATAAGACCTGAAAGCAGTTTGTTGTAGAGAAGTGGAATGCCCATGAATATGGTGACCTTCCCTTGGGTGAGGTCGTTTATCATCCGGCTTACTACGATATCTTGGCCAAAGACGCATTCCGCGCCAAATTTGATTGATTCAAGAAGAACTGCCGTACAGCAGTAACTATGATGCAAAGGAAGCAGAGCATATAGCACATCCGTCTCGTCTAAGGAAAGGAACGTTCCATCACAAGCTTGGTACAGGTCACTTACAATGTTTGCATGAGTCAGCATTGCTCCCTTTTCGTTTCCGGTAGTCCCACTTGTAAAGAAAATGGCTGCCAAATCTGTTTCTTTGGTGGTTACCCTTTCATATGTCTTGCCAGCTTGTAAGGAATCGATGCTTGTGTAGCGCTCGCTCTTCCCTAAGAGAGTTGCGTAGCCTTTCAGGTTCTTGAACCATTGTTTTTCAGAGTTCAAGCCCTCTAGGACATTGGCATCGGCAAAAACGAATGAGGCTTCGACGTAACTGCTCAAGGTTTCTATGCGGTCGGCGTGCAATTGGTTGTCCAACGGGACGACAACTGCGCCTGCATATAATGTAGCCAAGTAGGCTATAGCCCAGACGGGGCTGTTTTTCCCATTTACAATGACACGATCACCATAAGCAATTCCACATTGCTGTAAATATGAGCTGACTCGTATTACTTCTTTCAGTACTTGTGAATAGGAGAGGGTTGCTCTGGTTGGTTTAAAAACGGTAAAACCGTTTCTTGATCCGAATTTCTGTTCGGTTATCAGCAAAAGGTCAATGATTGTCGGCCATTGCCCTTCGAACTGTACTCCTCTATATCGATCCAATTCATCCCAAGAATGTTTCATGATGCGGGAATCTCCAACAAAAAGCGTATGATATAAATATACTATAAGGTTAAAAACAAACCATTAAAGTTTATTTTCACAGAAAGGGGTATATTTGTCAAGAAAGGATTAATTTCTTTTGTTGGAAATGATTGAATCGTTAGTTAATATCTACTATTTGGCAGGGAATAGTCGTATATCGGTAAGTAACGCTGAAATATCGGGATAGACTACATCGCTTAAGCGGGATAGTCGCTTTTGATCGTTGCTGCCAGTCAGTACTGCTATGGTATATCCTGCATTTGCTTTTCTTGCGAACATCATATCAGTGATAGTATCTCCTACCATTGCAACTTCTTCCGGAGAAACGTGGGCTTGTTTGCAAAATACATTAAAAGCTTGAGGATTTGGTTTACGTTTATAATGACTATCTCTGTTTGCTATGAAATCAACCATGGAATCGAGTCCCATGTATTTGAGAAAGAGGTTGGTTGAAGACTCATTATCACTGGTAATCACGCCAATGGAATAGCCAGATTCCTTGAGTTGTTTGAAAAGCTTTTGTTGAATAGAGAAATCCATTTTTATAAGCTTTTTGCTCAATGAAACCTCGCTGTCTATTACACTTCTATAATAACCTTTGATTGCCTTGATCGCATTTACTCGATACCGGATGCAGTATGTAAGAAATCGTCTGAACATGGAGATGCGTTTATGGGAAAATACGAGACCTTGGGGGATGCATTGACCCTGGGCGTCGATTCCCATCAATGCCAGCATAGCTTGCTGTGCTTTTTGATTATCCTCTTTTCCCATGTCGTTGAACGTGGTTGCTATGCCTTCCTTAAGTATGGTTTCCCAAACCGAAGCATAGTCAAACAGTGTTCCGTCCTTATCAAAAATGATTGCCTTGAGTTTCTCATTCATTTGTGCCATGTTGTTGTATCATACGGTACATGATGTCTTTTGTGCTAGGGGGGAAATGATGCAGAATCAAACAGAAAAGATAGTAGAACGGACGAAATTATTTGCATGGCAGGTAGAACAACTCCGTTTTAGTTATGACTGCTATATCTACAATCCCCTTGATTACGCTTGGCCGATGCATGAGGCGTATCTGAGAAGGTATTTAGGAAACCCAGTAAAAACCTTGTTGCTTGGGATGAATCCTGGACCGTTTGGAATGGCACAGACCGGAGTTCCGTTTGGGGAAATCAATGCAGTAAAGACCTTTTTGGAATTGGAGCAACCTGTAGGGAAGCCAGTATTAGAGCATCCCAAACGTCCGGTGTTAGGCTTAGCTGTTGAACGGAGTGAAGTCAGCGGACGTAGGCTCTGGGGGTTGCTGAAGGACCATTATGAGCATGCGGATAACCTTATAGGTGAGATTGGGGTATCCAATTACTGTCCTCTTGTGTTTATGGAACGGACACCGACCGCAAAAAACATAACGCCCGATAAACTACCCAAGGTAGAACGTATGGCTTTGGAAGCCATTTGCGATTGTTATCTCCAGGATATCATTGAGTTATTGGAACCGACCTATTTGATTGGTGTTGGTAAGTACGCATTGAAGAAATTCCAAAATGTAGTGAAAGAGCCTGAGAAATTTGTCTTGGGTTCCATCATCCATCCCAGCCCTGGAAATCCTCAGGCAAATCAAAATTGGAATGAGAAAACGACAGACACTTTGAGGGACTTGGGGGTTTGGTTGTAAGGCTGATTGATCGATTTTTGTAATTGTATTGGAAATATCAGAGATTATGTCACTTTTAGAAATGTATTTGTGAAAAATAATGGCTTTCAGCTTATAATAATGGAAAAATCTTACTAGACAATCATGTAGCGCTTTGATAATCTGTATAGCATGGATACTGTTCTTGCGAGTCCTGCTTATGCCAAGGTAAATTTATATCTTGCAATAGGGAAGCCTTATGCTGATGGGTATCATCCCATCCGATCATTATTTGCCTTGGTGGATCTTTTTGATACAGTGGAAGTTACGGTTTTGAATCGTCATGCTTTTAACGTGGATGTGACTGGTTTGGAAGCCTATTGCGAGAAAGGCAAAGACACGCTTACAAAAGCTGCACGTCTTTGGTACGAACACTCGGGATGTCCACTCTCTCTTAAGATTCGATGTCAAAAACGTATTCCCGTGCAGGCAGGCTTGGGAGGTGGTTCCAGTGATGCAGCAGCAGTGTTACTACTTCTGCAGAGGTTCGCAGGTGCTGATGCGCTTGATAGGTCGACTCTTGAGGAAGTTGCACTGAAAGTAGGTAGTGACGTACCTTTCTTTCTTTCCCAAGAACGATGCGCGATAGTTTCGGATAGAGGCCAAATCGTAAGTTCTGTAAAACCACGATTTCTCTCTGTGTTATTGGTGATGCCGAAGAAATTTGCTATTTCTACATCATCTGCGTATTCTGCATTGGATGAAAAACGCGGGGACAAAGAAATAAGCCTAGGTCTTGATGAAACGACTATCGTACAGATTTACGAGAAATCCTCCTCATCATGGGAGGGTTTGTTGTATAATGATTTTCAGGAATGCGTGGGGCAGCAAGCGTTCTATGAGCAATTGGCTATGTTGTCAGCTCCATATGTGGGATATGGCAGTCTTTCTGGCAGTGGTGCCTGTTGGTTTTTCGTGAGTGAACATCAAAATCAGGTTCAATCCTTGGCCAAAGATGTTCGATTGAGTTTTGGAGATGACGTTACTTCCTGGGTAACTGGATTAGTGACTGAGCAGTAATATTTAAGGTAAGGGTGTTTGGAGGTTCTTGTGGACATTTCAGAGGTTCGTGTACGAAAAGTCAGTCAAGCTGGAAAGTTAAAGGCTTATGTTACTGTAACGTTTGACAATCAATTTGTGGTGCACAACATCAAAGTCATTGAAGGGCGTGAAGGCAATTTTATCGCGATGCCGAGCAGACAGCTGGCAAATGGTGAGTTCAAAGATGTTGCTCATCCTATCAGCAGTGATTTTCGTGATCATTTGCAGAAAGTTGTCATGGATGCCTATGCCAACGAGAATACTTCTGAGGTAACCGAAGAGGAACTCTAACAACCCGCTGGACAAATCTAATGATTTAGTATACTGTCATCATCGTTGTTGGGAAGTCGCCAAGCGGTTAAGGCTCCGGTTTTTGGTGTCGGCATCGGGGGTTCGAATCCCTCCTTCCCAGTAGTGAGCAGTCCATTATGGATTGCTCTTTTTTTTATACCGAGTACTTGTCTCGTTTATGCAAAACATTCTATACTCTTCTCTCGTGGTATTATAAATACCCTAATGCTATGGTAATTGGGCATTTTGTAAAAATGTGCCAATGAGAGTACAAGGAGTTTGTATGTCTGACAGCAATAAAAGCTTGAAAGCTGAAGCAAGAACCGAAGACTTTGGAAGTGCCGGTTCACGTCGTCTTCTTCGCAAGGGTTTGATCCCTGCCGTAATTTATGGCAAGAATGATCCTGTTCACGTAATACTTGATTCACGTGAGTTCACCAACAAAATGCGCCACTTCTCTGAAACTGCACTTTTGAAGGTTTCTGTAGGAAAGAAGCATTATGAAGTTCTCCTTAAGGATTTTCAGGAAGATTTGATGAGAGGCGAAATCAAGCATGTTGATTTCTACGAAGTTACCCGTGGTCATTCACTTCGCACTATGGTCTCGATTGTTCTGAAGGGAAGTCCCGTTGGAACTCGTGAAGGTGGTGTACTTGATCAGGTTCTGCATGAAATTGAAATTGAATGTCTTCCAAAAGACCTTCCTAATGATATTGAGGCAGATGTATCCCACCTGCAAATCAATCAGTCACTTCACCTTCGTGATATTGCATTCCCTGCAACTATCAAAGTTTTGGAAGACCTTTCCAAGACTGTCGCTTCCGTAAAGGGCGTGAAGGCTGAGGCTGTTGCAACCGAAGCTACTGAAAGCGAAGCAGCAGTGGTTGCTCCTGTGGCAGAGTAAGCAGAAAATGCAGTTGATCCTTGGTCTGGGTAATCCCGGTTCCAAGTATGAACATACTCGTCATAACGTAGGCTTTGATGCAATTGAAGCATGTGCAGCGTTTTTTCAGGTTCGCCTGAGAAAACGCTGTTTTCGTTTATATAGAAAAGCCGAACTTAAAACAGGTGTTCAATTACTGGAACCTCTTACCTATATGAATAACAGTGGAGAAGTTCTTCAGTACTTTCCTGACATGAAAGCTGAAGATATCGTGGTAGTATGTGACCAGATGGACTTGCCTGCAGGCTTGATCCGTATCAGAAGAAACGGGGGATCAGCTGGGCACAATGGTCTGAAAAGTCTCATGGCTGCTTTGGGCAGTGGTTCCTTTATTCGTATCTATATTGGTATCGGCCGGCCTGAAGAAGGTGTGAGCGTTGTTGATCATGTTCTTGGATATGATGATTCTGAGGAAATACAAGCTGGGATCCAGCTTGCATCCAAGGCCCTCGCGGATCTTTTGAACGGAAAATCTCTTGAGGAGGTTATGCTTGCCTATAATAAACGGAACCGTAGTTGATGAACTGAACAAGTTTTTGACTTCCCATCATATTTTGAAAGGGTCTCGCATTGGTGTGGCGTTTTCTGGTGGGAGCGATTCTGTTGCGTTGTTGTTGGCATTGTCTGCATTGATTTCTCCTGATAGGTTGGAAGTGATGTATGTGAATCATCGCTTACGTTCCGATTCTGAACTTGATGCAGAAATTGCATTGAATCGTGAGACATGTAAAACGTTGGGACTTGCATTGAAGGTTCTGGATTTGGGAATCGGAAAGGTAAAAGAGGCTGTACAAATTCGGCAAAAGGGTCTTGAGGAAGCTGCCAGAACCCTTCGCTACGAAGCCCTTATTGCAAGTTGTAAAGCTTCTGGATGTTCCTATCTGGCAACTGCTCATAATGCTGACGACCAGATGGAAACCCTTCTTATGAGAATGTTTCACGCTGCCTCGATCAGTTCATTGAAAGGGATTGAAACTTTTAGAAATCAGGGTGAAGTAAAGCTAATAAGACCTCTGCTTGGTGTCAGTCATGCAGAGCTTCGCTCGTACGTGCAAGCATCTGGCTTTGATTGGTCAGAAGATACCAGCAATGCCGAGGATGCGTATTTACGAAATCAGATTCGGCATACCATCAATCCTGCAATTCTCGAAGTATTTCCCAATGCATATTCGGCTATATCGATCATGTCAAAGCGATTTGGAGACATAGCAAAACTGTTAGAGCAAATGGAAGAGGATGCTTTGAAAAGTGTTCTCTATAAGGCAGAGGGAGTGGAATTCCCTTTAGTGTGGTATCAGAATTTACCCGCACCCTTGAAAGAGTTAATTTTGTTCAGGCTCAATGCATTTGTTGAAAGTTCGAATGATGAGCGTTATAGCTCTAAACTGATACAGCGTTTGCAGTATCAATTGGATGCAAGTTCTTCGGGCGATAGTTTTACTATTGAATCAGGAGGAACTCAAATGTACCTCCATAATGGTAAGGTTGAATGGACCATAGCTACTGTTATTACCAATTATTGTTTTTCATTGGAAAACCCGATGCAGGTATCTGATATTGAATTGCCTGGGAATATTCTGTTTTCCATTAGGAAGGAAGATCCCAAGATTGATGATACATTACTGAGAATTGATGCGAATTTACTTTGTCATCCTATTCTCCGCAGTATGCAAATTGGAGACCAAATTGTACTTGCGGGCGGAACGATTTCAGTTTCGAAGTTACTAAGTTCGTATAAGATTCCGAAAAAACTACAATCTTTTGTTCCAGTTCTCTGTGACAGAAGCGGTATCGTAGCTGTCTTTGCTCGGGCTTTTGGAGGGAAAGATAGACTTGCCCTACGATTTAAAACGCTACTTGCCCCAAGCTTTACAAATATATATAGTAGTATTAAAAGGAAAGATAACAGTGAAATTCAGAAATGATAGCCAAGATAAGGGTCCTGACAAGCAGTCTGGAAACCATGATCCGAACCAATATTGGCAGGGACCGAACAAGGATGATAAGAAGCCATCATTCATGCCTTCAAACAATCCTAAAAACCGTTTTGCACTTATAATATTCGTCACTCTAGCCATCCTGTTTGCCTATATGTTCTTCGATAGTGCCGGATCCGGTGCTCAATCGGTGCCTTATACTACATTCCTTTCCTATGTCGATTCGGCTCAAGTTACACAAGTTGAGATCAAGGAACAGTCCTTGATTAATTTTACATTGAAAAATGGCCTGACTGCTCAAACCAGAATTCCTTATTTCGACGATACATTGCTTAATTCTTTGAAGAATCAGGGAATCTCTGTTACAGGTTCGGTACAGGAAATTTCTTTCCTTCAGATAATATTGCAATTATTGCCTTGGATAATTTTTATTGGCTTTACCATCATGCTCTATCGCCAGTCGAGTGGGTTGAACGGGAAGATGATGTCCAATCTAGGCAAGAGCCGTGCGAAAGAATACATGGAAACCGATACGAAAATCACCTTTAAGGATGTTGCTGGTCAGGTAGAAGCAAAGTATGAGCTGGAAGAAGTCGTAGCATTCCTTAAAAATCCCGACCATTTTACCAAGGTCGGAGCAAAAATTCCCCGTGGTGTTTTGCTTGTAGGCCCTCCTGGAACAGGAAAGACTTTGCTTGCCAAGGCTGTTGCCGGAGAAAGCGGGGTCTCTTTCTTCCATACCAGTGGTTCTGATTTCGTGGAAATGTTCGTTGGTATGGGAGCTGCCCGAGTACGTGATTTGTTTGAGCAGGCAAGAAAGCATTCTCCCTGTATTTTGTTTATTGATGAGCTAGATGCCGTAGGTCGAACCCGTGGAGGTGGTCTTGGCGGTGGTAACGATGAGCGTGAACAAACCCTCAATCAGATTCTTGTTGAGATGGATGGGTTTGCAACAACCACCGGTATCATTGTAATGGCTGCCACAAATAGACCTGATGTCCTTGATCCGGCCTTGCTCAGGCCCGGGCGCTTTGACCGTCAGGTAGTTGTTGATCTTCCAGATATCAAGGAACGTGAAGAGATTCTTAAGATTCATTGCCGAAAGATCAAATTGGAGAAGGATGTGGATCTTTCTCGTCTTGCTCGAGGGTCTGCCGGTACCAGTGGTGCAGATTTGGCGAACCTTGTGAACGAGGCCGCTTTGTTTGCAGCCCGAAAGAATAAAAGTACCGTCAGCATGGATGATATGGAAGAAGCTCGGGATAAGATTTTGCTTGGTGTTGCAAGAAAAAGCCGAGCCATGACTGATGATGAGAAGAAGGCTACCGCATACCATGAAGCTGGCCACGCATTGCTTCACTACTATTTGCAGCACCTTGACCCTTTGCATAAAGTGACGATTATTCCGCATGGCAGAGCTTTGGGGTTGACTGTCAGTCTGCCCGAACGAGATCCGTACACAAAAACACACTCGATGCTTGATGACTGGATCAAAGTGTGCATGGGTGGATATGTAGCAGAAGAATTGGTATATGGTGAAACCACGACTGGAACCAGCAACGATATTAAGCAAGCAACCGACTTGGCTCGTAGGATGGTAACTGAGTGGGGGATGAGTGGCTTGGGTTTCGTAAATCTTGCTGATGAGTCTGAACCATTGTTCTTGGGCAGGGAAATTGCCCAGCACAAGGATTATAGTGAAGAGACGGCCAAGAGAATCGACGGAGAAATCCATAAGATACTGGATAAAGCGATGGAAGAAACAAGACGATTGCTAAGTACCCATCGTGACCAGCTTGATGCCTTGACCAATGAGTTGATCGAAAAAGAAACACTTGATGATGCACAAGTCCGTGCATTGCTTGGGTTCGCTCCATTGGAGAAGAATCCGGAAACTCAAGAGGCGACAGACAATGAAAAGCCTGCAGCCGAAGAGGAACAACCCACTGTTTAATAAGGGATAGTATGCCAGCTGATTCAACACTGACAAGAAATTTTTGCATTATTGCACACATCGATCACGGCAAGTCTACGCTTGCCGATCGTTTTATCGAGAAAGCCAAGATCATAGTATCGAGAGGTCCTGCGCAGGACCAGATGTTGGATACTATGGATATTGAACGCGAACGTGGTATCACAATCAAGAGCCAGGCGGTTACCATTCCGTATACAGCCAAGGATGGTAAAACCTATGAGCTGAACTTGGTTGATACTCCGGGACATGTTGACTTTTCTTATGAGGTAAGCAGGGCTATCAGTTCCTGTGAAGGGGCTTTGTTGCTAATTGATGCGTCTCAAGGAGTTGAGGCACAAACTCTGGCCAATTTATATATGGCCATGGAACACGACCTTACCATTATTCCTGTCATCAACAAGATTGATTTGCCTTCAGCCGATATTGAATCGTGTTTGCATCAGATTGATCATGATTTGGGATTGGATGCTGACCAAACAGTAAAGGTAAGTGCAAAGACCGGAGTAGGTGTGGAAGAGCTATTCGAAGCGATCGTTCAGCAGATTGAACCCCCTCAGGGAAAAGATTCCTTGCCGCTTCAAGCTTTGATCTTCGATTCCAACTATGATGCATACCGAGGTGTCATTGTTCACTGTCGTGTATTTGACGGTGTACTTAATATTGGTGATGAGATTCGCTTCATGCATTCAGATACTATATATAAGGTAGAGGAAGTTGGGGTATTCCAGCTTGGCCTTATCAAAAAGGAATCCTTGCACGCAGGAGATGTAGGCTATGTAATTACTGGGGTCAAGACAATCAGCGATGTTAGAGTCGGCGATACTATTACCACGGTCAAACATGCTGCAAAGAAGCCCCTCCCTGGTTTCAAAGATGTAAAACCGGTTGTCTTTAGTTCAATCTATCCTGTTGATACCAATGATTACGAAGAGTTGGTCAGTGCCATTGAGCGCCTCAAGCTCAATGATGCTTCTCTTGTATATGAGAAAGACAGTTCTGCTGCACTTGGTTTTGGATTTCGTTGTGGGTTCCTCGGGATGTTGCATCTTGAAGTAGTTCAGGAGCGAATCGAACGTGAGTTCGGTCTTTCCATCGTATTCACCAGCCCTTCGGTAAAGTACGTTGTGCATATGAAGAACGGGGAAGTATTGAATATCGACAATCCTCTGTCTTATCCAGACCCTATGAGGGTCGAATACGCTGAAGAGCCCTACATTCAGGCAAGTATCATTACTCCTACCCAGTTTGTCGGCGCATTGATTACCTTGAGTATGGAAAAGCGTGGGGTTCAGACGGGTATGAATTATCTTGATGAAAAACGTGTTGAACTCATCTATGAAATGCCGCTTTCTGAAGTTTTGTTTGAGTTCTACGATCGGATGAAATCAGTCAGCAGAGGGTATGCATCTTTCGATTACCAGGTTATCGGATACAGAAAAACCGATTTGGTCAGGATGGATGTGTTGGTTAATGGTGAACCTGTAGATGCGCTAAGCCAATTGGTCTTCCGTGGAACAAGCCAACAGAGGGGAAAGCAGGTCTGTGAACGTTTGAGAGGGGAAATCCCCCGACAACAGTATAAGATAGCAATCCAAGCAGCAATTGGTGGAAGCATTATAAGTCGCGAAACTATCAGTGCCTTCAGAAAGGATGTTACCGCAAAGTGTTATGGTGGCGATATCAGCCGAAAGCGCAAGTTGTTGGAAAAGCAGAAGGAAGGCAAGAAGCGGATGAAGATGGTTGGAAATGTAGAAATTCCACAAAGTGCATTCCTTGCAGTCCTGAAGAGCGACGACAATAAGTCCAGTAAGTAAATCAGATTACAATCATCAGTTGTTTGCAACCTCTTGGGGGTGTATACTCGTTATAATTAGGGTTCATGAAAAGGGAGTGTGGATATGATTACCAAGCGTGTAGTTGCAAAAGCTGATGATGGGAATCCCATCTATCTGATTACCTTGACCGCCGGTCTATTTTCTGCGGAAATATTAAGTCTTGGGGCAAATCTGAAAACCTTGAAAACCCCAGACCGTAATCAAAAGGTGCAGGATATTGTATTGGGATTTGACAATCCTATGGATAACTTGGTATCGACCACTCATTTCGGTCAAACCGTAGGCCGGTTTGCAAATAGAATTGCAAAAGCTACTTTTTCCCTGAATGGCAAACAATATGACTTGGATAAAAACAATGGCCCCAATAACCTGCATAGTGGTTCTGGTAACTGGGGAGTGAAGAATTGGTGTGTCGAGACCTTTGAATGGGATGGCAATCCCGGAGTTGTTCTGAGTATCCTCGGTCCTGATGGTGAAGGCGGGTTTCCCAATGCCGTTAATTGTACTGTTACGTATTTATTGAAGAGCAATGGTGAATTGCAGATTGAGTATGAAGCACTGGCTTCTGGGCCTACTCCTCTCAATCTGACAAATCATAGTTATTTCAATCTCGGTGGAGCAGGGAGTGGCACTATTCTCGGACACGAAGTAAAACTTGCCTGTGATAGGTATCTTGAAGTTGATGAAGAGTTGATCCCAACCGGAAAAGTTTTGCCAGTAAAGGGTGGGGCTTTTGATTTTACTGAACGAAAGCCAATTGGGAGAGATATTGAAAAAGCTGGTGGGTATGATCATTGCTTTGTTCTGGAACATACCCCTACGACCAAGCCTATCGATTTTGCTTGGGTGTATGAGCCGAGCTCAGGAAGAACAATGAAGGTGAGTACCACGCTTCCTGCGGTACAGATGTATACTGGCAATTTCCTCAAGGGAGTCGACATCGGGAAGGGTGGAGTAGCATATCCCAAGCATGGTGGTGTTTGTTTTGAAACACAATTCTACCCGGATTCACCTAATCATCCGGAATTCCCTTCCTGCATATTTGACAAGGAAAAGCAGTTCAAGCATATTACGATTTTTACCTTTGGGGCTAAATAAGAGAGAACTGTGAGAACTCAATTCTTAAAAAAGGGGCTGCAATCATGAAAGAGGTAAAGATTATCGGTATTACCGGTGGGTCAGGTTCAGGCAAATCGACAATCGTACGAAAAATCAGTGAAGTTTGTACTGATTTTGTCTTTATTCCTCAGGATAATTATTATCGCTCAGCCACTTTTATCAACAATGAAAATATCACTGCATTCAATTTCGACCATCCGGATGCTTTTGACATGGAGCTGATGCATCAGCAGTTGAAGATGCTGAAGAAAGGAAAATCGATTGAAATGCCACAATATGATTTCGTACATCACCGCCGTAAGCAAGAGACCGTGTTTGTAGAACCTAAAAACCTTGTGATTATCGAAGGATTGATGGTTCTCTACGATAAACAGATTCGTGATTTGCTTGATCTTAAGCTGTATGTCGACACTCCTGACGATATCCGGTTTATCAGACGATTAAAGCGTGATATTTCTGAGCGTGGAAGAACTGTCGACAGTGTCTGTACCCAGTATCTTGAAGTAGTACGTCCTGGGCATTTTAATTTTATAGAACCGACCAAGGCTTTTGCTGATTTAATCATCCCCGAGGGAGGGTACAATGAGAATGCCCTTTCTGTTTTGATTCCATTTGTAAAGGAACTTGCCGGTTGAAGCTTAACGCTTGCGGAAGATTGTGTATTGGTCTTTGATAAATTTCCAGGACCAGGTTTCTGGTACCGGGTCATCTCCGCCATAGAACCATCGGCTGCAACGGAAGATTCTGGCGAATCCCATGATAAATCCTTTGAAAATGCCGTGTTTTAAGACTGACTCTACCATATAGGAAGAACAGGTCGGATGATAAAGGCAACTTCCGCCGCCAAAAAATGGGGAAAGGATCCCTTTATATAGGTATACTGGTATTAGAAAGAGCTGTCTGAGCAGCCACTGAATTTTTTTCATGAGAACATTCTATTGTTGGATTGCCAAAGTTGCAACAAGCGTATACACTAGCTGGGCAGGGATTTGACTAGTAATGTAAGAATCGTTATGATACCAAAGAAACCGAGAATGATGTATGGAGGCATAAGTATATGGCAGGTAATGTTTCAAAGAACGCACGCCGTGAAGGTGCAAAGGTTATGACCAGCCGCTGGGGTGGCACAATCAAGATGAAAGCTGTTTTTGAGAATGGAAAACTTCGTCATGTGGCATATTGTGAGAAATCCGGTAATACCGCTCGCAAGCCCAAAGACTTGATGTAAGGATAACAGATTTAGAAAAATCGCTAATAGCCTGTGTATAATTTAAACACAGGCTACTTTTTTTACCAAATCTAAGTGTAAATCAAGCATTTTAGCGTATTTTTAATGTATCCGATTCAATCAGTGTGTGTTATAGTGTTGTTGAGTACTTATACAACGACACATGAGAACGTCATGAGGAGGAAACACGTGAAACGTCTTTCAAGAACTATTATGACAGCAATGCTGGTCGCTTTATTGGCTTTTTCCCTTGTTGGCTGTAAGAGCACAGCAAAGGTTGAACCGATTGCACCACCACCAGCTGTTGAAACCGCTCCAGCGCCAGCAGCAGAGGCAGCTCCAATGCTAGTAGAGGTTGCTGCGCCCGCTCCTGTTGCAGAAGCTCCTGCCATGGTTGCAGAAGCTCCAGCTCCTACGCCAACTCCTGCTCCAGTAGCAGCAGCTCCAATGGCTAAGGAAACCGTATACCCCTACGGTGTGAAAGAGATTGTAAAGAATGATGACGGAGCAAAGACTTTTGATCTGTTCATCGTGCATACCAATGACTTAAACGGCAATATTTACAGTGAAAACGGCGGACTTGGTCTGGCTAGACTTTCCACTGCTCTTAAAGCCGGTAAAGCAATCACGAACAACTGGTTGCTGCTCAATAGCGGAAGTGTTGGAGAAATTCCAGCAGAATATGCTATGACTGCTGCACAGGTCATTGACGAGCTCGGCTATGATGCCTATACCCCACAGGCAATGCAGCTGGCAACTGGTATCACCGGTACCAAGAGCGCTATTCCTTTGAGTGCAAATGCACTTGATGCTAATGGCTACTTGGTTGAACAGCCTTACCAGATTTACAACTACAATGGCTTTAAGGTCGGCGTAGTTGGCCTGACCGCTCCTAAGGATATCCAGGGCGTAAGCTTCACAAGCAAAGTTATTCTTGACAATGCTCAGTATGCAGTAACCATGGCTAAGGATTATGTTGATTACCTCATCGTACTCAGCGACCTTGGCGATACTGGTGCTATCACCAGCGAAATGGTTGCCCAGAACATTGATGGAATCGACTTGATTGTTGATGGCAATGGCGCTGCAATGGCTAAGACCGTAAACGGTACCTTGATCGTCCGCGCAGACGAAATGCTCAAGAGTATCGGTGGTGTTGACCTGAGCGTTGTGAATGGTAAAGTGAAGGCTGTGGTTCCAATGTTGCTTCCAGCAGCTGATGTACTTGATCCTGCAAAGAGTGCACTTGCAAAATCTTACGAACCTTTTGCTAGAGCAATGGGATACACCCTGCAGGTAACCGTCCCCGAAGATCCTGCTATTGTTTCTCTAATTGGTGCTTCTCCTATGGCAATGGTCAAGGCAGCAGCTCCTGCTCCAAAAGCAGCTCCTGCACCAGCTCCAAAGGCTGCTCCAGCTCCAGCTAAGCCAGCAATGGCTCCAGCGCCAGCTCCAGCCATGGCAGAGAAGATGCCTGTTGAGTATCCTCTTGGTGTTAAAGAGATCGTAAAGAGTGATAGCAACGCTAAAGAATTTGATCTGTTTGTTGTCCATACCAATGATGTACATGGTCGTGTAGTTCCTGCTGATGGCGGAATGGGTTATTCCAAGCTTGCAACCATGCTCAAAGTCGGTCGTGGCCTAACAGACAACATCTTGCTCTTGGATGCTGGTGACGTATCACACGGAACCAACGTAGTCAACATGTTCGAAGGCGAGACTGTAGGCGTACTGCTTGACATGCTCGGTTACGATGCTGTTGCTCCAGGCAACCATGACTTCAACTATGGCGCTGATCGTCTTGTTGAAGCAGCAAAGATGGCTGAAGATTACACCAGCTTGAGAGTTCTTAGTGCTAACATTTTGGATAAGAACGGATATTTGATGTTCCAGCCTTATCAGGTTTACAACTTCAACGGTTTCAAGGTTGCAGTTGTTGGTTTGACCACTCCTGATACAGCTACCAAAACCCATCCTAAGAATGTTGAAGGCGTAACCTTTGCTAACGACGAAATCTTCCAGATTGGCCAACAGGCAATCGACATGGCTAAAAAGTACGTTGATTACATCATCGTTCTTGGTCATATCGGTATGGATTATGATGGCGCAAGTGGTTTGACCAGTGATCAGATCGTGAAGAGAATCAAGGGAATTGACCTCTTCGTAGATGGACACAGTCACACTGTTCTGGAAAACGGTGAGAAGATTGGTGATTCAACCATCGTTTCTGCTGGTGAATATATGAAGTATGTTGGTGTTGTTCAGATTCATGTTAAGGACAACAAGGCTACTGCAATATATCCAATGCTGATTCCTGCAAAGGACGTTCTTGATGCTAAGGATTCTGCACTTGCCAAGGAATATGGTATTACTGATGTACCTAACGACCCACAGGTTGATGAGTATATCAATTACATGACTGCAAAGCTTGATTCCAAGCTCAGTACAGTTATCGCTACCATTCCTGAGAAGCTTGATGGCTTGCGTGCAAACGTACGTACCAAGCAGACCAACCTTTCCAAGTTGCTCACCCAGGCTATGACCGCTGATAGTGGTGCTGACTTCTCCATTACCAATGGTGGTGGTATCCGCGCTTCAATCGACGCTGGCGATGTAACGATCGGAGATGTAATCAACGTTCTTCCGTTCACCAACATCATCACTGTTGTAGAAGTGAAGGGTTCTGATGTCTATGCTGCTCTTGAGCATGGTTACAGCATGTTGCCTGAGACCAACGGTGCATTCTCCCAGACTGACCTGCAGGTTGTTTACAACCGTTTCGCAGCTCCTGGAAAGCGCATCCTGAGAGTTCTCCTCAACGGTAAAGCCATTGATAAGAATGCTACCTATAAGGTTGCAACCAATGACTTCATGGCAGCTGGCGGTGATGGCTATACCATGTTTGGTAAGGTCGTCAGTGAAGGCTCCTTGCTCAGTGATGTGTTCATCGACTACTTGAAGGCGAACTATCCTGCAAAGTAAGGTAATGTAGTATTACAAAGGACGACTGTCTTACGATGGTCGTCCTTTTTTACATCTGGATACTAGCAAACTAATTAGTGTTCGAATGTCCAATGGAATGCAAAATTAATGGGATAACTTATTTCAAACTGCTTGACAATAGCTATGCTATAGGGTAATGTTCCTATCGTTCGAAACGTTATTCGCCTGTAGCTCAGTCGGTAGAGCAGGTGGCTGTTAACCACCCTGTCGGGGGTTCAAATCCCTCCGGGCGAGCAATAGAAGACAATCCTTCAGGGTTGTCTTCTTTCTTTTTATCCTAACTTGTATAACTGTAGTAGGTGTTGGATCCTCGCCCCTGAAGCTCACATGAGTCGCATCTGCTGTGCAGGTTCTTCAGAGAATCATGTTCGTGTTTTACTGATGATGAAGGCAGGTTGGAATGTCGAGTTTCATGGCTCTCTTGATGGGGAAGTAGGCTACTAACATGGCTAGTACGATCCCACTGAAAAAGGCTTTGATAAGGGTGGCTATATTCCATTCCCCCCGCATGACACTTTGAATTCTATACCCGATATTTGCATCTCTGAAAAACGAGCCAAAATCGATACCAGTGTTCACAAGATATATATTCACTAAGCACCCAAGGGCAATTCCTATGATGGAGCCTATGAAGCCGATACCCCCTGCTTCTAGAAGGAATACAGCGAAGATGCTTCGGTCATACAAGCCGAGTGCGCGCATCATGCCTATTTCCCTGATTCGCTCATACATTGCCATCAGCATGGTATTTGAGACGCCGATAGCTGCAATGATAAATACAAAGAAAAGGATGAGGTTAGAGCTACCTTGGTCAGCTCCAGCAACTGCAAGATAATCGCGAGACAAATCCATCCAGGTATAGACATGAAGGTTCAGGTTTGCCTCATCCATCTTTTTCTGTAAGGAAGAGGCGGCTTTCCTCAGGTCAGCACGATTGTTCATTGCAATATCAATACTGGTAACTGCTCCATCCATGCCGAGGTACGAATCAGCAGCATCCTTATCCATCATGACAAGGCTTCGGTTCACATTTGGATTGGGGCAATTTACGATACCCACGATCTGCATATCAAAAGCTTGGTAGAATCCCCCGTTGCCTTGTGTTAGAAGTGTTACAAAGTATCCCACCTTTGCCCCTATATCTTCCGCCAACCAACTGCCTATCACAATTCCGTCCATTTCCCCCGGCTTTAGAAATCGTCCATCCTGAAGGGTATCTGAATAATGATAGACATCAAAATCTGTTTCGGGATCGATAGCGGTGACTTGTACGCTCAGATTGCCATCCTCTCCAAAGTCTTGGCTGTATAGAACCATATCTGCCGCGAACATGGTACGTTCTGTAGCAGTGATTTTTTCTTTTTTAAGAATTTCCATAACTTTGTCTGGATTTTCAATTGAGTAATCGAGGGGGAGAAAAAAATGCTCATCCCAGTATTGGGTGTCGTAGATTCTCAGTGAGGCTGTCTCATACCATCGAAGATTACGGACCGATTCTGCTTGTGAACCTTTCAGGATTGAATCCACTATTACGAACATCATCAAACCTACTGCTATTGAAAAAGCTGTAATGGCAGTACGCCTTTTATATCTGCTTAGGTTCTTAATCGCCAATTGTAAAATGAATTTCATTGGATACTCCCTCTCTTTTGTACTCTTATGTAGAGGCCAAGTCAAGAAAATCGGCAGTCCAAGTGAACTGCCGAAAAATAATACTAGCTTTGAATTTCGAACTAATGTTCCAAATGCTTCTGATTAGCCTGATACACGCGCCACGTAGTTTTAATGATGTTCTCTACAGAAGAGTGCTCTGCTTTCCATCCCAGCGTTTTATTTGCCATTTTAGAGGAAGCTACGAGTTTGGCTGGGTCTCCAGCTCTTCGATCAACATACTGGGTATCGATTGGCTTCTTGGTTATCTCTCTTGCCGTATCCAGGATTTGCTGGACACTGAGACCTTCTTCGCTCCCAAGATTGACTATAAGACTACCTTTCCCTGCAAGCAGATGGTCAGCGGCAAGCACATGACCTTTTGCCAAGTCTGTGACATGTACGTAGTCTCTGACACCAGTTCCGTCTGTGGTATCATAATCGTTTCCAAATACCAGCAAATTAGGCCTGATACCACATGCGACTTCCATGACGACAGGAATCAGATTGGCTGGGTTATTTTCCAATCCAAGCATTCTTCCATCCTCATCATAACCAGCTGCATTGAAATACCGAAGCGATACATAGGCAAGTCCTTTCAGTTCAGAATACCACTTAAGGTTTTCCTCAATGCAAAGTTTGGTATAGCCATAGTAATTGGTAGGATTCTTCGGATGTTTCTCATCTACGGGAAGGTAAGTAGGTTCCCCATATACAGCAGCAGAGGAGGAGAGAATGAAATGTTTGACTCCAGTCTCGATGCACCCTGTAATTAAATTAAGACTTCCTGTGATATTGTTCTCAGAATACTTGATGGGTTTCAGCATTGATTCTCCTGCAGCCTTGTAAGCTGCCAAATGAATCACTACATCCCATCCTTGTTTAAGGACTTCGACAACTCTTTGTTTGTCTCTGATGTCCCCTTCAAAGAACAGTGCCTTCTCATGTACATTGGTACGAAGGCCGCTTGATAGGTTGTCGAATATTCCAACCGTATCGTTACGATCGAGAAACTGTAGGGCAACATGGGTGCCGATGTAACCGGCACCTCCGAAAAGCAATACTTTCATGGTTTGATAACTCCTACTTGAATTGTTTGATGATATCGGAGAGCTCTGCAGTTCTCTTGGTTAGTTCCTCTTGGGTCTTAGCTTCAACTACCAATCGCAAATATGGTTCCGTATTCGATTTGCGAACATTGAACCACCAGGTTTCAAATTCAACACGATAGCCGTCGAAATCAAGAACCTTCACTGGTTTGTCGTTTTCCACGAAACGGCTGTAAAGCGCCTTCATTGCTTCATCTTTCTGCTCAAGTTTAAAGTTCATCTCACCGCTGTTTGCATATGCGATGACAGAATCAATGAATTGGCCGAGCGTGATATTTTGTTTCTTCAACTCTACCACTACCTGCAGGACAATGAGTGAGGCAAGGAATCCACTGTCACAATTGAAGAAATCCCGGAAATAGTAGTGACCTGCCAATTCGCCTCCGAAGATTGCTCCTAGGTCCCTTAGTTTTGTTTTGGCATAGGCATGACCTACTTTCCAAATGTGGACATCGGCTCCAAGTTTTGTCAGGTATTCGGTGGTTGAACGACTGGTTCGTATGTCTACCAAGACATTTCCTTTCTCTTTATGGAGGTAATAATATCCAAGCACTGAGGTAACATAATCAGGCTGGAGGAAGCGTCCATTCTCATCAATGAACATGACACGGTCAGCATCACCATCGTAGATAACCCCAATATCACTCTTGTTCTCGACCACGGCTTTCATGAGGTCCTTGCAATTCTCCACCTCCAATGGATTGGGTTCGTGGGCAGGGAAGGTGCCGTCAAAATGATCATAAAGATAATGGTGGTTGGTACCCAACAAGTCTTTGGCCAAGAGATTTGCCATCCCATGCGATAGATCGATTGAAAGGTCCAAAGAGCTTGTATCTGGGACAAACTGCTTCAAGAATGCAAGATATGGAGTCTTTGCATCTTTTGCGATAACAGTGCCTTTTTTCTCGACGATGGTAACCGGTTGGTTTAAAACCATCTCTTCCAGCTCTTTCAAGCCGGCATCATATCCAACGGGTATTGCCTTGGTTTTGCTGATCTTCAGACCATTGTAAACTGCAGGGTTGTGACTTGCAGTAATCTGCACCGAGGCATCGACCCCAAAATGAACAGTCGAAAAATAGACCATCGGAGTAGTAGCGAGGCCGATATCATACACATCACAGCCACTATCTGTTACTCCTTTGCAGAGATATTCGAATATCTCGTCGCTACTGGTACGTACGTCTCTTCCAACCAAGACAACATTGCTTTTCAGCAATTGAGGAAGGAAGAATCCAATTTTATAAACAGTATCCTTGTTGAAATCCTTGTTGTAGATACCTCTTATATCATATGCCTTAAAAGCACCCATTACTTAAGCCTCCTCGCCCGTCTTTGTGAGCTCTTCTATAAATTGCTTGCGATTCATCAATTCAAAGAAATGCACGGTTCCATCCGTTAGAACAACCATTTCAACCATCTGCCTGAAGATTTTGTCTAAGGCGGTTGCTTCGCGAACTTGCGTTGCCGCAAGGTCACCAAGAGCAACTTTCATTGCTATTGCCTTGGGAATTGGTCGAGTGGATTTCACTTCGGCAAGCTGAAAAGAGCCTTCGTATTTTACGAAAGGTTCTTTAGGTTTGCGTGGTTTTAGAGCGAGACCAAACAGCGAAGGTGTACGCTCGAAATCCTCAAAATAAAAAGTATCATCAGCTCGATAGAGAAATACGCCGAATTCTCGTACTATCTTACGGTCATTGCCATACCAGGTTGCATATGTTCTCCAGGTAATGGTGGCACCACGACGTGCCTCAAGTTCTGCAATAAAAGCCTGTGCATCATCTTCCATGATATTTGTCCTTTGCTTGTCTAGCTTTTTTTTATAGTAACATATACACTGCGTTGCAGAAAGAGCTACTAGGAAGGACATGGATTATACAGAGAAGGATTTTGGAAAGATTTTAAAAGGGAATGCACTTAAGATGCGACGTTTGATGCTACAAAGTGGCACAACGTGTATGAGAGTGTATGACCGGAACCTTGAAAGGTTTCCTGTTACTGTAGATCTCTATGGTTCCTATGCAAGAGTAACTGATTATAGTGAAGATGGTCTGGATGAAGAAGTTGAGCAAATATGCTGCGACATAGTCTCGAGAATGTTATACATCCAGAAAGATCATGTAGTGTTCCACAGGAGACCGAAACGCGTCGGAAAGGAACAGCATGGCTTGCAGAGCGAAGATTCGTTGATGGTACAGGTTCAGGAAAATGAATTATTTTTTACTGTTGATTTGACCAAGCGAATCGATACAGGCTTGTTTTTGGATCATATGCCTACACGGGCAGTGGTGCAGCAGATGAGCATGAATGGTAGGGTACTAAACTTGTTTTCCTACACAGGGTCTTTTTCGGTGTATGCTGCCCGAGGAGGAGCCGTAAGTGTGGAGTCGGTTGACTTATCGAGTACCTACACACAATGGGCACAGAAAAATCTTGCCGATAATGGATATGCAGCCGATGCATTCCCGTGTATCACATCTGATGCATGGAATTTTGTCATCGAAGCATATGTGAAGGGCAAGAAGTATGACCTAATCATTTTTGATCCTCCAAGTTTTTCGAATAGCAGGAAGATGGATCATGATTTTGATGTGCAGAGGGATTACCTGCGTTGGTTAAGAGCTTTGAATGCTCTATTGGCGAGGGATGGAAGATTGGTGTTCTCGACGAATTTGGGAACATTCAGTATGGATGAAAGAGCAATACGCGGATTTGAGATCGAGGAAATCACCAAGCAAGTCGCAGCACCGGGATTTACCCGTCGTTTGGGAACAGCGAGGACGTGGTTGCTGACAAAGCAAGAGGAATTACGGATACCAGAGAGTTGGATTAAATCCGTACGAGAAACAGCTGAAAAAGAACAGCACGAAGAAAGCGGGCAGGACGCCCCTGAAAAAAACAAAGAAGAAATAATTATGAGTAAAGAAAAGAAAATTGAATCAGAAGAAATGGAACAAGAAGTAAAAACCGAAGTGGAAGCAGCAACAGTAGTAACGTCTGAAGCAGATGACCAACAGGATGATGAACTTGTAGTACTTGAAGGTGATGAGGATTCCCCAGAAGTCGCTGAAGCCAATGAAGTGGAAGATGACCTTTTGACCCTTCAATGGGATGAGGCTGATTTTGCTCCTGTAGCAAACGAGGAAGCTAAGGAAGAGAATCGCCAAGAAAGAAGCGAATCCAGTTTCTCAGATCGTCGCGATGATCGCAGACCGAGATCCTTCTCCAGAGATCGTGATGATCGTAGAGGTGGAGATAGAGACCGTCGACGCTCTTTTGATCGCGATGATCGCCGCCCTCGTTTCAGCGATCGCGATGACCGCAGGTCCAACAGAGGCGATGATCGCCCACGTTTCAATGACCGCGACGACCGCAGATCATCTTTTGGCCGCGATGATCGCCCACGTTTCAACGACAGGGACGACCGCAGATCTTTCAGTCGCGATGACCGTCCTCGTTTCAACGACAGGGACGACCGCAGATCATCCTTCAGCCGCGATGATCGCCCTCGTTTCAACGACCGTGACGACCGCAGATCATCCTTCAGCCGCGATGATCGCCCTCGTTTCAACGACCGCGACGACCGCAGACCTTCCTTCAGTCGTGACGATCGCCCTCGTTTCAACGATCGCGACGACCGCAGATCATCCTTCAGCCGTGACGATCGCCCTCGTTTCAACGACCGCGACGACCGCAGATCTTCCTTCAGTCGTGATGACCGTCCTCGTTTCAACGACAGGGACGACCGCAGATCATCATTCAGTCGCGACGATCGCCCACGTTTCAACGACAGGGACGACCGCAGATCATCATTCAGTCGTGACGATCGTCCTCGTTTCAACGACCGCAACGACCGCAGACCTTCCTTCAGTCGTGATGATCGCCCACGCTTCAATGATAGAGATGACCGCAGATCATCATTTAGTCGTGATGACCGCCCTGGATTCTCACGCAAGCCTGGTGGACGTCCTTCCTTCTCTGATGATAGGAGATCTCGTGAAGGTTCTGGCGAAAGACGCCCGAGAAAATCAGGTCCTAAACCATATGGATTTGATGGTTTCAGACCAACCCGAACGAGAGGGGAGAATGAAGATGATCCTTTCTTCTCCGACAGAGGGAACAAAGATTCTGAATAAATGTAGAGAGCCCAGAAATGGGCTCTTTAATTTTGAATCTTGTTGACAGCTGTATGGCAGTGATGTAAGATAGCTATTGAGATTTTATATCAATTAGGAAAATCCATGAAAGAGAAGCGGCAGACAATACAGAAGGGATTGGTGTGGGATGCTGTAACGCATGCAACCAATCACCCTAATGCTGAACAAATTTATGAAAGCATTGTGGAAAAACATCCATCGATCAGTAGAGCGACAGTATATCGTAATTTAAATTCCTTGGTTGAAGAAGGAAAGGTTACTCGAGTTCGTGTTCTTGGTGGTCCTGATCATTTTGATCGCACCTTGGGTAATCATTATCATATCCAATGTGTTGACTGTAAACGTGTGGATGATCTGGAGCTTTATAAAAACTTCAATCTTTCGGATCAGATGATTGATTCAAAAGGGTACCTTTTGGAATCTTATGAAATAGTCTTCAACGGGATTTGTCCCGAATGTCAAAAAATACGTGCTGCCAAAAAGCAGTGATCGGAAGGAGCAAGGTATGGAATTGAAAGGATCAAAGACGGAAAAGAATTTGCATGACGCATTTGCCGGTGAGTCAATGGCTCGTAATAAGTACACCTATTATGCCTCAAAGGCAAAGAAAGAAGGTTATGTGCAAATTGCCGCCCTCTTTGAAGAGACAGCTGGAAATGAGAAGGAACATGCCAAGATTTGGTTTAAACTTCTCCAAGAAGCGGGTGAAATTCCTACAACTGCACTTAACCTTAAGGATGCAGCAGCTGGCGAACATTATGAATGGACCGATATGTATGTTGGTTTCGCAAAGGATGCTCGTGAAGAAGGTTTCACCAAGATTGCAGCTCTGTTTGAGATGGTTGCAGCAATCGAGAAGACTCACGAACAACGTTATCTTGACTTGCTCAGCAATGTTGAGGGCGGCTTGGTATTCAGCCGTGACGGTGAACAGATGTGGAGATGTTCAAATTGTGGCCATATCGTGGTTGGCAAGAAGGCTCCTGGAATCTGTGCTGTTTGTCAACATCCTCAGGCTTATTTTGAGTTGGTGGCTAAGAATTATTAAGCTGCATTCCAGTTTGGACAAGAAGGCAGACCGAAAGGTCTGCTTTTTAAATGCCCATTGGCCTTTCCGAATCTTAAAATGCTACATGACAATGATGTGTATAATTTTTTGCTGTTAGCAGATATTGGGAAACTACATATAAATTCCATATTGTCTGTATAGATGATTCTATTCCTAATGTTCTGAGATTAATCACGTATCATACTTTCTAAATAACTATAATATAAACGATTAAAAAATACAGATATAACATTCAATCAAATTTCGTGGTTAGCCCTCTTGTATAATTACATAGATTCCACTGGACGATACCTTTCAAATTGTTCTATTTTTAGTACGTTCATGTGGTAGCTTCGGCTCGTTGGCATAGTCTGCCTACCGAGAAACATTTGGAATCACATAAGGTTTGATTGTATGTTGAAATTATTCAAAGAGCTAAAGCCCTTTTCGCTCTCAGTGTTTGCCATTTTACTGCTCGTTTTCGGACAGGCTATGGCTGAACTCTATTTGCCGACGTTGATGTCAGATATCGTTGATGTTGGAATTGTCAATGGAGACATTCCCTATATCTGGACTACGGGCGCTATCATGTTGTTGGTGACGCTTGGCGGGGTAATCTGTGCGATCTTTGCAGGTCTGCTTGCCTCTAAAACATCGAATGGATTCAGTAAAATTGTAAGAAGTAAATTATTCAAACGGATTGAATCCTATTCGCTTGATGAATTTGATAAAATTGGTACTGCCTCGCTCATTACCAGAACTACAAATGACGTCAACCAAGTCAGACAAGCCCTATTCATGATATTGCGCATGATGTTGTATTCTCCGATGATGGCTATCGGTGGAGTGATTATGGCAGTTTCCAAAGATACTGTTCTCTCTCTAATTCTTATTGTAGTCATACCTGTAATAGCCATTTTTGTTGCATCTGTTGCCAAGAAAGGCTTCCCGCTGTTCCAGAAAGTGCAGACTCAGATGGATAACATTAATTTGGTGCTGCGTGAAAGTCTCAACGGTGTTAGGGTCATCAGGGCGTTCAATAAGAAAAAGCAAGATCTAGAGGGTTTTGATAAAGCCAGTACTGAATTGATGGACGTATCAATAAAAGTAAATAGATTGATGGCAGTGACCATGCCGGTCATCATGCTGCTGTTCAATCTGACTACTATAGCGGTCGTATGGTTTGGTGGATTAAGAATCGATGGTGGTTATATGGAAATCGGCGGATTGATGGCCTTCATCCAATACATCATGAGAATCATGTTTTCATTGGTAATGATGACGATGATGCTGATCATGATCCCGCGGGCTTCCGTCTCCGCAACCCGTATTAACGAAGTTCTCGAACTAGAGCCTTCGATCAAGGACTCTGATACTCTTATCTCTGTCGACAAGGACTCACGTGGAAAAATAGAGTTTGATAATGTTTCCTTCCTATACCATGGGGCAGCTGAGCCTGCGATTTCAAACATATCTTTCGTAGCAGAGCCTGGCACCGTTACTGCCATTATTGGAGGTACAGGGTCTGGGAAATCTACCGTCATCAATCTGATTCCTCGCTTCTATGATGTGCAAAGTGGTTCGATCAAGTTGGGTGGGGTGGATATTCGGTCTCTAAGCCAGAAAGATCTACGATCTAGGATTGGATACGTTTCCCAGAAATCCATACTCTTTTCAGGAACGGTTTCCGAAAATATTCGTTTTGCAGCTCCCGATGCAAACGAAGAGGAAGTGGTACATGCCGCACAAACTGCACAGGCAGCGGCCTTTATTGAGAAAATGGAAGATGGATATAATACTGAAATCGCCCAAGGTGGTACCAATGTTTCAGGTGGGCAGAAACAGAGACTCGCAATTGCAAGAGCATTGGCCGCTAAGCGAGATATTTATCTTTTTGATGATAGTTTCTCAGCACTGGACTTTAAAACAGATGCTGCCTTACGAAAAGCCTTGCGGGAGCACACAAAAAATTCTGCCATGATTTTTGTATCCCAACGAGTAAGTACTGTCATGAAAGCAGATCAGATACTTGTAATGGATGAAGGAAAGATAGTTGGGAAAGGAACGCATGAAGAGCTTATGCAGGAGTGTCCGATATATCGTGAGATTGCAGATTCTCAATTCTCAGGGGAGGTACCAGCATGAGTGATGATACCAAGAAAAACCAACCAATGAGACCTGGCCAGATGATGGGTCGAGGAGGTATGCATGCTGCAATGGGAATGAAGGTTGAGAAGCCAAAGGATTTCAAAGGAACGTTCAGAAAGCTTCTTTCCTACCTACGTCCTGTACAAGGCCGCCTGATAGTTGTGTTTATATTTGCAGTGGTTAGTACTGTATTCTCAATTTTCAGTCCTAAGATTTTGGGAAAAGCTATTACCAGTCTATTTACTGGGTTCATGATGAAAATGAAGGGTGTCCCAGGGGCATCTATTGATTTTGCCTATATCTTGAGAATTCTGATTATTTTGGCAGGATTGTATGTAGTTTCTGCTCTTTTCAATTTCTTCATGCAATTCCTTATGGCTGAGGTGGCTCAAAGAACCGTGTATTCTCTGAGAAAAGATGTAAAAGAGAAACTCACCAGACTTCCTCTCAAATTCTTTGATATGCATAGCCATGGGGATGTACTTTCCCGCATTACCAACGATATTGACCTGATCAGCACTTCTCTGCAACAGAGCCTTACACAGGTGATTACTTCGGTGGTCACCATGGTCGGTATCATCGTAATGATGCTCACCATATCACCGCTGCTTACCCTTGTTACGATCATTACAATTCCTTTGAGTTTCATTGTGGTAAAAAACATCATAAAGAAATCCCAAACCTATTTTGCCAAGCAACAACGTATCCTTGGTGAATTGAATGGTCATGTAGAGGAGATGTTTACCGGTCATCGTGAGGTTAAGGCTTTCAATCATGAAGAGAAATCGATCAACATTTTCGAAGGCAAGAATGAAGAGCTTTATGAGGTAGGTTGGAAAGCCCAATTTGTATCCAGTGTCATCATGCCATTGATGAATGCAATCAGCAATCTTGGGTATGTAATCATCAGTGTCATCGGTGGAATCTTCGTAACGAAACAATTGATTGAGATCGGTGATATCCAAGCCTTTATCCAATATTCAAGACAATTTACCCAACCAATTCAGCAAACTGCCAATATTGCAAATCTTCTGCAGAGTACCGTTGCTGCTGCTGAACGTGTATTCGAAATACTTGCAGAAGAGGAAGAGATTGCAGATGTAGAGAAACCTGTCGAACTGAAAATGGTCAAAGGATCCGTAGAACTTAAAAAGGTGGCATTCAGTTATACAGAAGAAAAGAAGCTTATCGAGGATTTGAATATTACTGTCACCCCCGGTTCCTCTATTGCTATTGTAGGGCCTACAGGAGCAGGGAAGACTACGTTGGTGAATCTGTTGATGAGATTCTATGAGATTCAAGAGGGCTCCATCTCGATTGACGGAGTGGATATAAGAGACCTCCGTAGAGGAGATCTTCGTAATTTGTTCGGTATGGTATTGCAGGATAGCTGGCTTTTCAAGGGAACCATTCGAGATAATATTGCGTATGGGCACGAAGGTGCCACAGACGAGGAGATTTATGCAGTGGCCAAGGCAGCACATGCCGACCACTTCATAAGGACCTTGCCAAACGGATATGACACGGTTCTCAATGAAGAAGCTTCAAATATCTCATCCGGGCAAAAACAGTTGATTACCATTGCAAGAGCTTTCTTGGCAAACCCTGCCATTCTCATTCTGGATGAAGCGACGAGCAATGTTGATACAAGAACCGAGCTTACGATTCAGAAAGCAATGACAGCGTTGATGAAAGGACGGACCAATTTCATCATTGCCCACCGACTTTCAACCATCAGGGATGCAAATACCATTCTTGTCATGAATGAAGGTTCCATTGTTGAGCAAGGCAGCCACACTGAGCTGCTTGCGGCCAATGGTTTCTATGCTGATCTCTATAACAGTCAGTTTGAGGGAGAAGCTATCTAATCGGTTTAAAAAGTAGAATAAAATAATGGGCTGTTGGTGTTTCTCGAGAGTACCGGCAGCCCATTTTTTAATTGAATTTCATGTAACGCATCGGATTGGTCTGCACCATTGCATGTACTATCTCGTCGCTTAAGGGCGACTGCTCAAAGAGTTGGTAAAAATAGGTGTAGGATTCCACTTTTACCAGGTTGATGGAAAAGTCAGTCCCGAATATGGAACGGGAGAGTACCACATCGCGTTCATTGTCCTTAAGCGAATTGAGGTAATTCGACAGTTGGACATAGAAATCAGGATTGGTACCACTGAAGGATACGTCTGCATAGATGTTGGGATACTGATGCATCAGGTCTACCAATTCATAGAACCATGGAGACTCCGGAACTCTATTCGCAATATTCGAGATGAGAGAGAGCGGTCTTTTGTACAGTTGATTATACTGCCATCCATAATGGGCGAAGTCGATACGCAGGGTAGGGAATTGCTCAAGGACAGGCTTATACGCAAAGGGGGCGGTAAATTTCCATGCTACTTTAGGAGGAACCCCTCTGAAGCCTTGGTCGTCGCAATGCGTCATGATCGGAATATCATATTCAGCGCAAAATTTATAAATCAGCTTGACCTTGTCCCGTTCTTGAAGTTCTTCTGGCCATGGGTCGAATCCCAACGGGGGATAAAACTTGATTCCGTAGAATTTCTGTTTTTCACCGGGGGATCTATCTGACTTATGGATATAGGTTTCTAGCAGTTTTTCGATAAAAGCAATGGAATGAACTTGTGGATTGATACCAAGAAAAGGGAAGAATTCAAACAAGCCATCCTTATGATGCTTTCGATAATAATCGAATCCTGCGAGTGTATCCTCTGCATAGTCTATGATTTTTTCTTCTTTAGGGGCTGGATAGTATACGGAATTTTGTCGAATAGCATTGCTTGAGAAGTCCATGAGCTGCGGGCACATTGCCATTTTGTCATAGCTTCTCTCTCGCATGAACATTTTTCCGTTGTGGATGAAAGGTTGTGCTTTGGGCTTCAGATCTTTCTCATGAGAGATAAATTTGCCCATCAAGTCATCTTCCATCATTACCAGCGTTTCTCCGATTGTTTGTTCGAAGGTAGTCAACGTATTGGTAATATGGTTAAGCAAGGCTTGGCCTTTTAATTGCTTTGCAGTGATTATATAGCTGGGAGAAAGACTGCCGCTTTTAACAAGCTCCCCGATGCCTCCTTCCAATGAGGAAAAGAAGGATAAAAGATTGGGGTGTACGATATTCATTAAATGAAAGTGCTGATCAAAAAAATAGTTCATACCACCTCCCAGATAAAATTGAGGGGGCGTTGAAACCCCCTCTTGGTATTATACACCCATTTTTTCTTTAAGCTTTGCCCAGGAATCCTTGAGTGTTGCTGTTCTGTTGAAAATCAACTTTTCTTTTGTGCTTACTTTCCCATCAACGCAGAAATACCCATTTCTGACGAATTGCAGATAGTCTCCTACCTTTGCATTCAATATCTCTGGTTCAGCTTTAGCATCAGTAACAATTTTCAAAGAATCAGGATTCAAGTCATCAAGATAGTTCCCTGTTGCTTTGCCTGGATACTCTGTTTGGAACAGTTTATCGTACAGGCGTGCTTCAATAGTAACACCCTCTGTTGCACTTACCCAATGGCTGGTTCCTTTTACCTTTCTTCCATCAGGAGCAGCACCCCCTCGGGACTCAGGATCATAGGTACAGTGGACTTCAACCACATTGCCGTCTGCATCCTTAACTACCGATGTAGCGGTGATGTAATAGGCATATTTGAGTCGAACTTCATTGCCTGGATACAAGCGGTGGTATTTCTTTGGTGGGTCTTCCATGAAATCCTCACGCTCGATGTACAGCTCCTTGGTGAAAGGAATCTGGTGTGTCTTGCTGCTCGGGTCTTCAGGATTATCCGTTGCTTCAAAATACTCGACCTTATCATCCGGATAGTTATCGATGACCAATTTCAAGGGATCGAGGACTACCATCAATCGTGTAGCACGCTTGTTGAGGTCTTCACGTACACAGAACTCCATCAAGGAGTAATCAACTACGCTCTCGACTTTTGCAACACCGATACGGCTGATGAAATCCTTCATTGACTCTGGAGAGTATCCTCTTCTTCTGATACCGCTGATGGTAGGCATTCTTGGATCATCCCAGCCATCTACGATTCCAAGCTTCACCAGATTCAACAGTCGTCTCTTACTCATCACCAGATAGTTGATATTCAATCGTGCAAACTCATACTGATGAGGAGCATGTTCTATTCCGTCAATATCGGTGGCCCAGTCGTAAGCGGGTCTATGGTCCTCAAACTCCAGGGTACAGATGGAGTGGGTGATGTTCTCGATGGCATCGCTGATAGGATGCGTGAAATCATACATCGGGTAAATACACCACGTGTCCCCTGTTCTGGGATGTGAAGCAAACTTGATGCGATAGAGAGCAGGATCCCTCAAGTTGAGATTGGGACTGGCCATATCAATCTTAGCCCTCAGGATATAGGATCCTTCGGGGTGCTTTCCTTGATGCATTTCTTCGAACAAACGAAGGTTCTCTTCAATGCTACGATCGCGGTCAGGACTGTTCTTTCCGGGCTCGGTTAAGGTTCCCCTGTATTCCTTCAATTGCTCGGCTGAGAGGCTGTCCACGTATGCTTTGCCTTCTTGAATCAGTCTGACGGCAATTTCATAAAGTTGTTGGTAATAATCTGAAGCATGGTATTCGTACTTGCCCCAATCAAAACCGAGCCAACGAATATCACTCTTGATCGAATTGATGTACTCCATATCCTCTTTCTCAGGATTGGTATCATCAAATCGCAGGTGACAACGTCCTTGGTATTTTTGAGCGAGTCCGAAATTAAGGCAAATCGACTTGATATGCCCGATATGGAGATACCCATTGGGCTCTGGGGGGAAACGGGTGACGATCGTATTGTCTGGGACCCGTCCGTTTGCAAGATCATCCTCGATGATTCTTTCCAAAAAATTGAGAGGGACTTTTTCTGTCGACTCTTCTTCGATGCGCTCGTCCATTGCTAATCCTTCCTTGTGCCCTTCCAAAGGGGCGTGTTTGAAGATAGCACATAGTATCACAACACCACCGGTTGTGCGAGAGGATATCAGCTTTCTTTTACGTATTGGACACTATATACAGACAGCTCGCTTTCTGCATCGCTTTCATTAGAGAAATAGGGACCAAAACTAAGTGAATCTAGGATTCCGGGAAGCGTAAATGTGCCGAGCCAGGAAATCGTTTCTGCCGAAGTACTTCGATATCCAATTTTTACCTTGCCTGACCTTCTTTTCATGACCCAGACAATGCTTTCTTCTTCTGTTTCTTTTGGAATGCGACAGACGTTCTGATAACCAGCGATGGTCGTGTGAATCTCCAACTCATCCTTGCTTATGCCTACTGCTACATAATTTGTATCAAGATGGTATGCACAAAGTCCAGAGAATATCTTTTGGGGAGGAACCGACATGGTTATCTCACAGGTGAAATCATCATCACTGACCGCCAGTAGTAAAGGGCCCGAAGGCAAATTCATCTGTTTTTCAACAGTCAGGGTGAGGTGACGGTAATCTTTTTCCCAAGCTTTGGGTTTTCCCATCCACCTGAAATCACGCATTGTTATCTTTCTCATGAGCTCAGTATAGGAGAGTTGCGCTATTTTATCTATAACCACTTTATGTTGTATCAAAGTTGTTGTACCTTTATGACATGAAGTCACCAAAAGAAAATGCATTGGATAGATATTTGCTCTCTTTGCTTACACCTGGAACAGACAGCCATACATTGGCTACGATGTTGATAGCTGATGCAGAGATAGAAGCCCTACAGGATTATGCTAACAGCGTTTCAATCAAACGTTTGAATTACAATGATCATGGACCGGTCCATATGCGACAGGTTGCAATCAATAGCGTAAAGATGTTGAACTTGCTCAAGCAAGCTGGGATAAAAACCTCTTTGCAAGAAGAGGAATCAGGATCGTACGAAGATAGTGTTTGTGCGATTTTGCTAGCTTCTTTCTTGCATGATTTGGGGATGAGCGTTGCAAGAACGGATCATGAGATGACCGGCCTTGTGATAGCACGTCCCATTATGGAGAGAATGCTTAGCCAATTGGTTAAAGATGACCTCGCCCGAAAGGTTGCAATCATTTCCATAGCCTCGGAAGCAGTCCTAGGACATATGGCCAATAGAAAGGTTCATTCCTTGGAAGCTGGCTTACTCCTTGTTGCTGATGGTTGTGATATGGAAAAGGGAAGAGCAAGAATCCCGATGAGTATCAAAACTCATGCAAAAACGGGAGATATCCACAAGTATTCATCCAACTCAATTGAAAGGGTAACCATCACAAAAGGAGATAAGCTTCCCATCCTCATCGATGTTGAGATGTCCAGCGATGTGGGGTTCTTCCAGATTGAAGAGGTATTGTTGACTAAGATTTCCATGAGTCCTGCAAAATCGTATGTCCAAGTACATGCCGGGGTAATTGGAAAAGAAAGAAAAGTCTATTTATAGGAGTCAAGTATGATAGGGATAATCGGGGAAGCGTTGATTGACTTCATCGCAAAAGGAAAACTGGGGATGTCTGTTCCGTATGATTCAGTTGTCGGAGGATGTTCTCTCAACGCGGCTGTTGCCGCATCAAGACTCGGTTCCCCTGTTACCTATTTGGGGAAACTATCCCAAGACTCATTTGGTCAACGTCATATCAATCATTTGGTTGAGAGTGAAGTCTTTTTCGATCCCAGTCTTTGCTCTGCTCCCCAGCCATCCTTGTTGGCAATGGCCTCCCTCGATGCTGAAGGAAAGGCAAGTTATACTTTTTACACAGAGGGGACTGCACCTGTAAGCATGACAGAAACCGAGCTTACCCAAGCGTTGTCCGAGCATACGGATTTGAAAGTCGTGCACATCGGTTCAGTTGCACTTACTGTGCAGCCGGTAGCAGATGTCATTATTTCGACCCTTGAATCATATGAACCCAGACCAATTATTTTTCTAGATCCTAATG
Source organism: Spirochaetales bacterium (assembly GCA_003247345.1). GTDB lineage: Bacteria > Spirochaetota > Spirochaetia > Sphaerochaetales > Sphaerochaetaceae > Sphaerochaeta. Next base: position 6,209 of record QJZS01000115.1, on the reverse strand, counting down.
TGAGGCCCGCAGTTATTTCCGATGAAAAGGCTTACCATGAGCGTATGTTGAAGGCGATGGAGCTTGCTTCCATTATTAAGACCAGCGACGAAGATTTGCAATTTTTGTTTAATACCAAGGATATTCATAGCAAAGCCAAAGAATTGGCCTCCACCTATCAGGTGCATGTAATCCTAACACTGGGAAAGAAGGGGAGTATCTGGTATACCCCAGAGGGATCAAGCGTATCCATGCCAATTATCGACTTGCCGCTTATTGATACGGTAGGAGCAGGAGATACCTTCAGCGGAGCATTACTTACCTATCTGTATGAACGCGATTGTTTTGGTCGCGATGGAGAGAAACCCTGCCTTGCAGAGCTTTCTGAAACCACCATCAAGGATGCATTACGGTGGGCAACGGCTGCTAGTGCAATAACTTGTTCCCGCTTGGGTTGCAATCCTCCCATGCGTTCTGAAGTAGACTCGCTTATTGCAAGCCTCTAGTTGCCTACATAGCTTTTTTGGAAGTACACTATCTTTATGCTTAAAAATACCCGAACACGAATCATTCGAGTGATTTTTCTATTCCTTGTCGTGATTGTCGGTGTGTTCATCGCACTGCTTTTGTTTAGCTGGACTCGCAGCATTCAAGAAGACAAGCAGCTCAAAGAACTTTCCAAAGTCTTACACACAATTGCAGAAGAACAAGGGCCCCAAGGAGTATTGGCATTATCCGGTTTGCAGGTTTCGGATATCCTGTATGGTGAAGATGGCTTGATCCTTTTGGAAGATGATCAGTCTTCTAGCTTTTATACGGCCGCAGAACAACAAAATATCAATGTCTATGACAAAGTCAATCGAAGCGTAGTTCATATTTCTACGGTGTTGGAATCACAGGTAAGTTCATTCATGGATGTGGTTCCTCAGCAGGGTACGGGAAGTGGTATAGTACTTTCTAAAGACGGCTACATCCTCACCAATGCGCATGTCGTTGGAAAAGCTACCAGTCTGAATGTAGGGCTTTACAATAACCAGACGTACAGTGCTTCTATCGTGGGTCTCGATAGCGAGGATGATCTGGCGGTAATCAAACTTAACTCGGTCAAGGATGTAGTGCTATACCCAGCAGTCCTTGGGACCAGCGAGGATTTGAAAATCGGACAGCGGATGATTGCCATAGGAAATCCGTTCGGCTATGACCGAACTATGAGCACCGGGGTGGTAAGCGGTTTGAACAGGCCTGTCCGAACCAGTGAAGGGACAGTTGTCATGAATGCAATCCAGACCGATGCCGCTATACATCCTGGTAATAGTGGCGGTCCGTTGCTGAACACCAGAGGCGAGGTAGTTGGCATAAATTCTGCAATCTTTACCACCTCATCCGGAAGTTCTCAAGGGTTGAATTTTGCCATTCCTGTTGATACAGCTATTGCAGTAATTCCTGACCTCATCAAATTGGGGAAGGTAAGCAGGGGATGGCTGGACCTTGCCTGTGTACAGCTTACTCCTCAGTTGATCTCCTATGCCAACCTTTCCGTTGATAAAGGGGTACTGGTAAGTGAAGTCGTAAAGGGGGGATTCTCCGATAAAGCTGGTATAAAAGCCGGAAGCCAGAAGGTACAATACGGATCGTCAATTATCAATCTTGGTGGAGATATCATCACCGCTATCGATGGGCAGGCGATTACCGACCTGAATGATTTGTATCTTGCGCTTCTTCCAAAAAAGAGTGGAGATAAGGTATCGGTTACCGTGAACAGAAAAGGTGAAACTATCACGATGAATGTTGAATTGATTGAACGAACGGCACAACATGTAAGTGCATTGGTACGATAATATGAGTGATAACATACAGGTAGACGAACGATGGGGTGGAGAAACTATTGATAATATCCACGGTCAAGTTTCTTTTCAGAGTAAACCATTCAAGGTGGTATCGGAATATGATCCATCCGGTGACCAAGGCCAGGCAATAGAGAGCTTGAGTGAAGGTCTCTTGGCCGGAGACGTGTTCCAGACGCTCAAGGGCGTAACAGGTAGCGGTAAGACCTATACGATGGCGAAGATTATCGAAAAGGTACAAAAGCCTACTCTGGTGCTCTCGCATAACAAGACCTTGGCTGCTCAGCTGTATCGTGAGTTTAAGTCCTTCTTTCCCGATAACGCAGTGGAATACTTCGTATCGACTTATGATTATTACCAGCCTGAAGCCTATGTCCCAGGAAAAGATTTGTATATTGAGAAAGATGCTGATATCAATCAGGAAATTGACAGACTTCGTTTATCTGCTTCGTTCTCTTTGATGGAGCGACGGGATGTCATTGTTGTGGCAACCGTCTCGTGTATCTTCGGCCTTGCTAACCCAGTATCAGTAAGGGATATGGTATATACCTTCCATAAAGGGGAGATATTCAGCCATAAGGAAGTGCTTGAGCAACTGGTGCGAATGCAATACGAGCGTAATGACGCTATCCTCAAGCGTGGAGCATTCAGGGTTCGGGGTGATGTTATTGAAATTTGTCCTTCATATCTGGAGAATGCAGTCCGTATTTCCATCGATTGGGATGAAATAGCCTCGATTCAGTGGTTTGACCCAGTAAGCGGAGAAAAACAAGAACTGGCCGATAGTTACACGCTTTATCCTGCAAAGCAGTTCGTTATGCCTCAAGAACAGGTTAAAGCAGCCATATCTCGTATACGAAGCGAGATGGAAGACCAGGTTGAGTTCTTCACAAGTATGGGAAAGCCTCTGGAAGCAGAACGGATTAAAACCCGAGTTGAATACGATTTGGAAATGTTGGAGGAGATAGGCTATTGTTCCGGCATCGAGAATTATTCCCGTCCTCTTTCTGATAGAAAAGCAGGGGAGCGACCAGCTGTCCTGCTCGATTATTTCCCCCCTGATTTCGTTACCTTCATAGATGAGTCGCACGTGACCCTTCCTCAGGTTGGTGCAATGTATGAAGGAGACCGTTCAAGAAAACTCAATCTGGTAAACTATGGATTCCGACTTCCGTCTGCTTTGGACAACCGTCCGTTGAAAGCTGCAGAGTTTGAGAAGGTCGTGAAACAGCGTGTCTATGTTTCTGCAACCCCAGGAAAGAAAGAACTGGAACAAAGTGAACGGGTGGTTGAACAAGTCATCCGTCCAACCGGTTTGTTGGATCCTGTCATCGATGTTCGTCCTACAGAAGGTCAGATGGAAGACCTGTATGCTGAAATCAGAAGGGTGATTGCAAAGAAACAACGTGTATTGGTAACCACCCTGACGAAGAAAATGAGTGAGGACCTTACTGACTATTTAGCATCCCTTGGATTGAAAGTACGCTATCTGCATTCAGAGATTGAAACGATAGAACGAGTAGAATTACTTCGAGATCTGCGTTTGGGAGTCTTCGATGTATTGGTAGGCATCAACCTGCTCCGAGAAGGCTTGGACCTTCCTGAGGTTGCGTTGATAGCCATCCTTGATGCAGATAAGATTGGGTTCCTTAGATCAACCACCTCTCTGATTCAGATCATAGGAAGAGCTGCTCGTAATGCGGAAGGTCGTGTAGTCATGTATGCCGATCGTATGAGTCCTGCAATGGAAGAAGCCATTAGCGAAACCAATAGAAGACGTGAGATTCAGTTGGCATACAACGAAGAGCATAATATCACTCCGAAGACGATTATCAAGGCCGTGCACGATATCCTGGAACGCGAGCAGCAAGAAACCAAAGAGATTCAAAAGCATGACCTTGAGATTCTCAAGGGTGGATTCAATTTGCTCAATGCCAACGAACGTAGAAAATACATCAAGGCCCTTGAGAAAGAGATGCTTGAGGCTGCAAAGAACCTGGAATTCGAACGTGCCGCAATTATCCGAGACGAAATTCAGAATATCCAAGCAGGAAAGTTCATTTCCTAACGCAAGATTAAATCCAATGGCCCCCCATTGATGGTGGGGTGTTGGTAATAATCTGGATCGGTCCCTGAAATTGGTATTTCTTGATTCTCAATTACGTATTCATAAAGAGAATCGACTGTAATCCGACTATCTTCGTCAGTTAAGGCTTGTTCATCTTCATCCCAGTATAAGCCACCCAAAAGAGCTCCGCTGAAATAACCATGGAGCGTTTCTCCAGAGGCCACCCAACTAGGTTCTTTTGATGTATTATCAGATGTTGTAGCCGCTATGACATACACATTGGAAACTGAGCTTCCGCTTTCAAAATACTTAGCATATGCTGAAGCGAGAGATACGGTAGTTTCAATCGAAGAAAGTGATGTATCGCTTTCTTGTACAAAATTACCGGCATAACAACTGTCTATCAGAAGCAAGACATTGCCTTCGCAATCTTGGATAGCAGTATATAATTCATCAACAGTTACTAGAGCGTCAGTATCAATTGCAGTATGGTCTGAATTTACTATAGAACCATCGGAATTGGTCAAAACCAGCGAACCAGTATCCTCTATTCCATGTCCACTGTAGCTAATGACAAGAATGTCTTCCTCAGTCATTGCCGCAACAATGTCTTCAATCTGCTGGAGTACATGTTCTTTAGTGGGATATAGGCTGTCAGTCGGATCATTATTCGTACTATCTTGAATCATCAGGTAGGTCCCCTGATTTCTGTCTGAAAAAACTGCGGTAAACGCATTTGCAAGTTCAGTTGCATCGTTGACGGTTCCGTTGAGTATTGAAGATGAAGAGAGACCTGTTCCTTCATAACTTAATCCGATGGAAATATCGTAGGTGACTCCCTCATCGGGGGAAGGGTAGAAGAGTTCACATCCCGTGAAAAAAGATATGACAAGCAGTACAATAAAGAGGTGTTTCATTTTTGGGAAGATCAATTGAATTGTCCTTTGCTTTTAGAAAGTGAATAGGGTCATGTCCAACGCACCACCGGTTACCATTGGGTGCTGTAGATAGAGACTTGGGTCGAAAATACTCCAGCGTACTGGGAGTGTTTGGTTTTCCTTAACATATTCGTATAATGAATCAACGGAGAGTACCTTATGGTTACTAGCTGGAGGGATTGTAGTAACGACTGTGCCTCCAGTCGATAATGTATCATCGTGTTCCCAACCCAATCCCGCAAGTAATGTATTAGAAAATACTCCATGAGTGCGTCCGTCAATGGTTTGTTCATAGGAATCAGTATGGGCACTTGCTGTTAGGATCATAATCTTAGGTACTTCGTATGAGTCACTAGAATAATATTGGTCATACCAGTCATCTATACCGTTGTCATAAACAAGGCTCAAACTTGAGGCAGAATCTGAAATAAATGTTCCGCTGTAACAACTATCAATGAGCAATAGTTTTCTCCCCGGGATTGCAGCAACTCTCGTAAGCAAATCATTTTGCTCCAAAAGCATTGTATTGAGATCTATGGCCCCTGATGTGTCTGTAAGAGCCAAAACCAATTCTCCTGTCAACTCCACACCATGTCCACTGTATGACAATATTGTAAGATCATTCTCGGTTGCAGATGCGGCAATTGTATCTAATCTGCTATATAAGTTTTCCTTTGATGGATAGGCAGAGTCATTAATTGTTGTTGTATCGTGGGCGGTCGTATCCTGTACCATTAAATAGGTAGTTACCGTTTGATAGCCAGAGTCTTCAGCCCAAAACTGCAGTGCATTGCTTAATTCAGTAGCATCAGCAACAGTCCCAGACAGATTCTCGATAACATCTGGACTGTCGTTGGTATAGGAGATTCCGATTGAAACAATATACACATTTCCTTTGGCCGGTTCCTCGTAAAAAAGCTCACAAGAAGTAAAAGTGAGAATAATCAAGATGGGTACGAGGAAGATGAGCCGTTTCATGTCATGCCTCGATTATGGGGAAATATGAGATAGCGCACTCCAATTCCAGCTTGGATTGCGGTGATCTCTTTACGAAGATGTACTGATACAGGCACTGTAACCAGTATTGTATTGCTCGTATCTTCAAATACCTTGAACTGTGGGGCTACTTGGAGAGAGAAGGATGCGAATACTTCTTCGATCTTGTGATAAAAGTTCACTTCCGTACCCGCTTGCAAAGAAAGGGAGAATCGATCGGTAAGATTGTAAGCCCCGAATAGACTGAGCCCGATTGAGTTGAAGCCCCTGCTACTGTAGTTGCCATAAGCCAAAGAATCAGTGACAAAGAACATATGCGTCTGAAGCGAAGCTTCCCAATTTAGTGCTTGGTAACCTAACAGTCCGATGGAAACCGCTGCAGCT
>QJZS01000090.1 GCA_003247345.1 Spirochaetales bacterium | reverse complement strand
AATCATCCAAAAATTTCCAATGTAATTGCAATAATAGTAATTCTGCCTGTAAAACATCTTCAGTAGCCAAAGCCTGGCGTACCGTTTCTGCAATCTTTGCTTCCTTATCTCCCTCATTACGATATGCAGGATCAGACAAGGAAAGCTTTCTACTACGTGCTTCGGTTAATTCATTTGTAACCATGTCTGCAAAATGTTGATACGTTGAGAGAAAACGATGACTTTTCACATCACCGGTGATGGCACTGACCAACAGACGATAATGAGCATCACTTACCTGACCTTTGCAAAGTTCAAGAAAGTCATCGGTGGTAAACGGGAGTACTCCGTCATACCGTAAGGAAGGCAATGTTGCTACCAGATAATAGTAGGAAGCCACAATAACTCCTTATTTTTCCGTTGAAAAAACGATCTTTTCGATGGATGGGGAGAGGAAAGGCTTCAATAACTGAGCCATTTCTTCTGCACTGAAATCATAAAATGCTGAACCATCTTTTTCTGAAACTTTAAAACCAGATGAAACAGAAGGAATTGCCTTAATTTCCAAGCCCTTCTTAACAGCAGAACCAAGATCACTTTTCAAGCTGGAAGCAAGACTATCAAAAGATTTCTTATCCAATTCCAATGTTTTTGTCTCAACATCGGAAAGTGATTGAATAACAGCAATAATGATAGATGACAATTCTTTAGAGGAATAAGCTTTCTCTATATTTGATACTAAAATACCGTCAAGTTCTTCCTGTATTGCCTTTTTTAAGGAAAGTTGAACATCACGACTTGCCTGTTGAAGACTGGAACGAGCACTCTGGTCTCTTGTATCAATTTCCCTCTGTGCCTTCTCAATCTCTTGTGCAGCTTCTTTTCGTGCACTGTTCACCAATTCTTCGGCCTTGGCCTTTGCATCAGCGAGTATCTGATCTGCCTCTTTTTGGGCAGCCTCAATTCCATCCTTACGTATGGAAGCAACCAAATCTTGAATTTGTTGAGCCATCTGATTTCCTACCTTATTCTCACGCTTCAAAAGCCATATCAATGGCTGATGATTGAAGCCGAACTTCTCGAATTATCCTTCAATGGGCATAAAATTTCAACCAGTTTGAAAATAATTGACATTTCTTCACATTGTATCGAAATCTTATATAACATGGAACTGCAAGAAAGCTCAAGATTACTATCCAAATTGTATACGAGTCCCTTGCTTTTTTGTTAGGATGGAAATATGGAACTTTACGAACGACATGCACATCTCTATACAAATGAGACACTCAGAGGCCTCATCAGTATCCAAAACTTGCAAAACAATAAGCAATATCTTATACCTTCTGAAAATCTTGCTTCCGATATCACCTCTATCAGATTCAAACTTGACCTCGGTACCTATGAACAAGAAGAGCTTCAAGAGGATTATGAAGCAATTGGATTAGAGTTATTCAGCATTGATGTAGCTCTCATTGCCAAGGAAGATAATGATTTGGAACTTTTGAAACAAGAGTATATAGAGCAACTTAAAAAAAACGGAATAATTTTGTACTGAAGCAATAACATCGCGAATTCTCCTAACTCAACACAAAGGGGGATTCAATGTACTTCAGAATTCAAAAAAATAGTCTGTCTCGTTTGTTTACTACTGCACAAGATGCATACAACTTGCTCTCTCATTATTATTTAACCATACATCAAGCACAGGGAGCAATTCTTGATTATCTGTTGCTTCCCTATAGTCTGGATGTATTACTGGAACTACCTACATGCAATACTCACTGCATGCCGGTAGAAGAACCGCAACTCTTACCGCTGTTTGCACATTTGGCAATAGTTGGGAAAAATTATCCTTACTGCGGTACGTTTGAGTTATATCATGCAAGTCATTGCTTCTGCGAATTAGGAAAGGCAGGAAGTAAAATCCTGCCTTTCTCCTTGGAAACTATTTTAAGCTATAAAAGAAATGTACAAATCAAAACTGTTTCTTGTCTTTAGCTATAAGATTACGAATTGCTTGTACAGCTACCTGGATGGCAACTTCTGTATCGTGGAGTTTTGGATTATCCATACCAAGGATCTCACGCTCTTGGTTGCCAACCACAAAGAACGTACTACCACAACGAGCTCCTAAATGGGCGGCAACTACAAATAACGCGGCACTTTCCATTTCGCTAGCCAATACACCAAGTCTTTTCCAAGCTTCCCATTTATTAAGTAAATCATAGCTAACAGGCATCAAAGACGGGTCATGCTGACCATAAAAGGAATCTTTACATTGCACTACCCCTGTATGACTTCGCTTGCCTAGCATATCTGCAGCTTGTACAAGGGCAGAAACAACATCAAACGAAGCAACTGCAGGAAATTCAATAGGAGCATATTCGCGGCTGGTTCCTTCCATCCTTACAGCGGCGGTGGCAATAACCACATCGCCCCCGATTACATCGAGGTCGATACCTCCACAGGTTCCCATTCGAATGAATGTATCACTACCGCATTTAAACAACTCTTCCATAGCGATGGAAGCTGAAGGACCTCCGATACCTGTAGATACTACCGAGACCTTTTCGCCATCGAGAAATCCGGTATAGGTAACAAACTCACGACTATCTGCAACCAATACAGCATCATCCAAATGCTTCGCAATCAAAGGAACTCTTTTGGGGTCACCTGGTAAAATGACATATCGCCCTACATCCCCCTCTTTTATGTGTAAATGGTACTGTATACCGGTTCCATTCATATAATCTGACATGCTTTGTGTCCTCCTAAAACAATCGTACCACTTGGGCAATGGTGGTGCAAGTTCTGTTAATAGCCCATCTGCTTAAGCATGTCCGAGAGAACCCTAAAACGTTCACCAAGCCGTTCCCCATCTTGGGACAAAGCATCTGCAAGCAAACGAATATCGGTATCGATCATAGGATTATCCGTGCATACTTCCACACTCATTGCATCGCCTTGCAGTCCAATCCGATCAATAGCGGGATGTTCAGGATCATAGTATTTTGGGAACCGATAGGCATCTTGAAAATAAAGACTTGTTCGACAGAGAAGAATTGCAAGATCCAAGACTCGATTCAAAGGAAGCTCTTCGCTTTGCCGGGACCATTTTTCCCCAGTGTATCGCCACACTTTTGCTGAGGCTTCCACCAAACCTCGGTCATTCCATTGGGCAAGACCGATAGAGAGCCCTTTGGCATCACTTCTATTTGCATTCAGCCCATCAACCTGCTCGTAGTTCTCAACCGTTATCACTGGTTTGTGCTTAAGACTTGTAGGTATTTTCATGGTAGCATCTCCTTTGCTTCTTTATGATCTGAAAGAGTTATTTGCAGTAGAGCATCCAATTCTTCCTTGTAATTATCCTGCCCTTCAATTTGGTCCAGTTTTTCCAAAATTTCGAATTGAATGCATGATTCACCCACTTCATTGTAGTCTTTTTGTAATTCTGGATAATTAGCTAGGGCTCCT
>QJZS01000047.1 GCA_003247345.1 Spirochaetales bacterium | reverse complement strand
ATTGCAACAAATTTTAACAACTTTCCTATTTATTTATAGATAATTTTCAGTAATATCTCAATTTATACAAATACTATTTTATATAAAAATTCGAATTCTTTTGACATAAATGGCCTACAAACTCTATACTGAGACATCTTGAAACCCAAATTACCTGGGTTGAAAATACCGAAGGAGAAGGAATATGAAAAAACTTCTGACAATCCTATTCTGTTTTGCATTAGTTGGTGGATCACTTTTTGCTGCAGGCGCTACCGAAACTGCACCAGCAACAACTGCTGACTCCAATGTGATCAAGGTTGCCTTGATCGTCGAAAGCACCGTGGATGATAAAGGTTGGGCTCAGGCAATGCATGACGGTATTCTTGCTGCTCAAAAAGCACTTCCAGGTCGGATTGAATACAGCTATTCCGAGAAAATGAATCCTGTTGATGCAGGTTCTGCAGCTCGTCAATACGTTGCACAGGGATATAATCTTATCATCGCTCATGGAGCACAGTTCAAGAACCTCGTTATGGAGATGGCTGAAGAGTATCCAGATGTATCTTTCGCATACGGTACCAGTGCAGATGTTGGTCCTGCCAACGTCTTCACCTACATGCCTGAAAGCGAAGAGACCGGTTACCTCTCCGGAATCATCGCAGGTATGACTACCAAGAAGAATATCATCGGTTTGGTTGGTCCTGTAGATGCTGGTGATGCAGCTAGATATAACCGTGGTTTCGTACTTGGCGTACAGGCTGTCAATGCAAAAGCAAAGATCATGATCGCTCATAGTGGATCCTTCAGTGACTATGTAAAAGCTGGTGAGATTGCACAAACCCAGATCAAGAGCGGTGCGGATGTACTGACCGGTTCTGCACAGCAGGCACTTGGGGCTCTCAGATCCGTAGCTGATTATCCTGATCAGGACATTTGGTGGGTCGGACAGGACACTGCACAGATCAACATCCCTGAAGGTTCAAAGGTTATCGCAGCTTCTTCCTACAACTATGCTTCTGTTATCGAAGGCATGGTTGCTAAGATTGATGCAGGTACCTTGGGTGGTGTAGTAATCCCAATGAACTTCAGCAATGGTGGATTTATCTTCATGTTCAATCCTGCACTCAAGAATATGTACACTGGTGCTATTGAAACAAAGGTAAATGAGGTTCTCGCTTCTTTGAAAGCAAAGAGTGGTACCATCAATTACACTTCTGTAGATTATTCAAAGCTTTAATTGTATTTGCTCAGTCATGCAGGGAAGCCCCTGCATGACTGTTTTTTTATTTACCCCTCGGAGGATTCCTTAATGGAACTCACACAGAACAAAATTTCCAGCTTGAGGATGGAACACATCACCAAGCGATTCCCTGGAGTATTGGCTAGTGATGATATCACGCTCAATATCGGAGAAGGTGAAGTACTCGCTTTAGTTGGAGAAAACGGCGCCGGTAAAACAACCTTGATGAATATCCTTATGGGTCTTTATCAACCGGATGAAGGTCGAATTCTCATAAATGGAGAAGAAGTACGCTTCAAATCTCCAAATGATGCTTTTGCAGCAGGGCTCGGAATGGTCCACCAACAATATATGTTGGTTGCCAATATGACCGTTCTTGAAAATATTGCATTGGGTTTCAAGCAGGCTTGGTCGGCTCTGAAACTTGACTTGCAAATGGTGCGTAACCGTATATTGGAAATCTCTGAAAAATATGGTCTTGCAGTCGACCCCGATGCCTATGTCTGGCAGCTCTCGGTAGGTGAACAGCAACGGGTAGAACTGGTTAAAACACTCTGTCTTGGCGCTCGTTTCTTGATTTTGGACGAACCTACCAGTGCCCTTACCCCTCAGGAAACCGATGAGTTGATCGTTCTTCTGAAGAACATGAGCAGTGAACTATCTATTATTTTTATCAGTCATAAATTGCAGGAAGTAAAGGATCTTTCCAATAAAATCGCCATCCTGCGCCATGGAGCTGTAGTCTTTGAGGGAGATACCCATGAACATTCACTTTCAGACATAGCTGCTTTGATGACTGGACACGAGGTTGACCTTCCTCAGAATGAAGAGACTTCAGAAACCGGCACTCCGGTTTTGGATATTAAAAATATCAATGTAAAGAGTGATCGTGGATTTTTAGCTCTGACTGATTTGAATCTCACCATCAATAGCGGAGAGATCGTAGGGCTTGCAGGAGTTTCGGGTAATGGACAGCGGGAGCTTGCCGAAGCCATCAATGGACTGAGGAAAGTAGAAAGCGGAGAAATCCAATTCTTTGGCGAGGATATCGCGAACAAAACTCCTCATTACATCATCGAAGCAGGTATGGGATATGTCCCAGAAGAACGTAATACAGAAGGGATTGTCCCATCATTCTCGCTGAAGGAGAATCTGATCCTCAAAGATACCGAACGGGATCACTTCTCGAAGAAATCATTTCTGAAGAACAAGGCAATCGATCAGAATGCTGAGGAGTTGCGAATTAAATTTGATATTCGAAGCCCCAATATCTCAGTAGCTGCAGGCTCTCTTTCCGGTGGAAACATTCAGAAAGTAATCTTGGCTCGGGAAATCTCGAGGAAACCAAAGTTTCTTATAGCGGTCTACCCTATCCGTGGGCTTGACTTGGGAGCAGCTGAATTCATCCACAAGCAGCTTCTCGAAATCAGGAAGGAAGGCATCGGTATTCTGCTCATCAGCGAAGAATTGGATGAAATCCTCGATCTCTCGGACCGCGTGGCGGTAATATTCAAGGGACAGATTCAAAAGGTTCTTAAACGAAAAGATGCCACAAGAAGAAGTCTTGGTATTTTAATGGCAGGAGTACACGATGACAAAACAGTTTAAAATTATATACAAGGTCTCCATTGTCATCCTAGCCATCTTGGCAGCAATGTTGCTCGGATCAGTCATTCTGATTACTATCGGCGCTGATGTATTCAAAACATATTTGGTCATCCTGTTCGAACCTCTGAAGACGACTCTTCAAATCAGTGAAGTCTTGATCAGGGCGATTCCGCTTACAATCATTGCTCTTGGAATCTCTGTTGCCTACAGAAGCGGTATCATCAATATTGGTGCTGAAGGACAGATGGCAATGGGTATTTTGGGTACTACGGCAGTAGCACTCGCCTTCCCTGATCTTCCCAAACCGATATTGTTGCCGATGGCCATCCTGGCAGGAGCAATTGCTGGAGGAGCCTGGGGGTTCATTCCAGGTATATTGAGAGCAAAGCTACAGGTTAGCGAGTTGTTGTCTACGGTAATGCTCAACTATATTGCTGCCCAGTTCTACACCTTTATGCTTCGCGGACCTTTTCTTGACCCTGCAGAATTGGCAAGTGGGACTCCGCAATCAATGCGCCTTACAAAAAAAGGAATCTGGCTCGATCGCTTTGTACGAGGAACTCGATTACATACAGGTATCTTCCTCGCCTTAGCTTTAGCTGTCCTCATCTACTTCTTGCTTTGGAAAACCAACTATGGCTATAAAATGCGCGCAGCAGGCGCCAGCGCCCGAGCTGCAAAGTATGGTGGTATCAGCGTAACCTGGTATTTGGTCATTGCCATGGTGATCAGTGGCGCTTTTGCCGGTATTGCAGGATCAGTGGAAATCGCAGGTGTTCATAGAAGGGCCTTGGAAGGAATTACCGGCGGTTATGGATTCAGCGGTATTGTTGTGGCTCTTTTCGGAGGCTTGCATCCAGCAGGTATCGTACCGGCTTCCTTCTTATTCGGTCTTTTGATCGTGGGAGCGGATATGACCCAACGTATGGTTGGTGTCCCTGCAAATATGGTGAATGTATTGCAGGGAATCATCATCCTTGTCATCGTAGCGACCCAAATGATTCTTGCAGACCCCTATCTCATGGAAAAAGTATGGCGCAAATATCAAGGTTTGGGTAAAAAGCGACTGGAGGTGGAAGCATGAATTTTGTAGTAAATATCCTTAGTTTGGGAATTCCATTCTCCGTTGCCCTGCTTTTGGCCAGCATCGGTGAAATGTTTAATCAGCGTGCAGGCATCTTC
>QJZS01000144.1 GCA_003247345.1 Spirochaetales bacterium | reverse complement strand
CTTCCAAGTAGTCCAAGCTTTCTGAACCTCGGTTGCTACCTGCATAGGGGTCTTTGACCCAAGCCCGATTTCCTGCAGGCCGGTGTTGATTACATTGTACACATCACTGTGCAATACACCGTCAATAACAGGAGTGACTGTGGTATAGGCGGCATAGTAAGCCGCACGTTTGGTGATAAAGGGTTCCAGGTTCTTTTCTTTTGCAACTTTGGCAACATCAACCTTCAGATTTGATGGGAATGCAGCACCAGTTGTCAAACGATAGGTCTGGACATATTCGCCTTCCAAGTACTTGATTAACTTCCAAGCTGCAGCTTCCTTAGCAGATCCAGAAGGAATGCTTGCACTCATACCCCAACCGGTTCCCACTACACCACTGTTGGAATTATGAAGCACTTCACCAGGAAGGTTGGGAATTACCATCAATTCAAAATCACTTTGCTGGGCGGCAGGGCTGATCAAAGCCTTACCGGTCGTAATATCAGTCTGGAAAGAAGCGGTGGACCAGTCACCGTCGATATAGAAGGCTGCCTTACCACTTGCGAAACTTCCTCTTGAGGAACCGTAAGGACTGCTGAGACTATTGCGATTGATCATACCGGATTTATACATATCATCTATCAATTGCAAAGACTTTACGAACCATTCATCGGTAAAATTAATCTTGCCAGATGAGAGCTGTGTATACCAGTCTTCCCCGCCAAAACGACCTACAACCATAGAGAACAAGCAACTCTGCATTACCCATGCATCCATATTGTCCATAGCGATCAAATCGATTCCCTTGGCTTTCAGAGGGGCTACCATTGCCTTCATGTCAGCATAGCTGGTAGGCATCGACAAACCGTTATCAGTAAGAAGTTTCTTGTTGACGTACAACATGTGGGTAGTGGTCAGGCCATTGGGGAGCTCTCCCAAATACCCAGCGAATTGTGGAGCGAGGGTGGCTGGATTGTAGCTGTCTACCAATCCGTCTTTTTCCAAGAACGGCATAAGGTCCTTGACACTGTGGGTGGTATGGAGGCTGGTAGAACGTCCGCTTGGCCACATGTACAAAACATCAGGTACCTTACCGCTGGCAACATACGCTTCAGTCTTTTGGTGAAATGGTTCATTGAACAAATCTTCACGAACTATTTTGATGTCAGGATTATCTGCCTCAAACTTATCCCAAACCATCTTAATCTCATTGGCACTGTTCGGTTCGGACATATCAATATAGTTGAGAACAGTCAACTCTACCTGTCCAGAAGCAGCAGCCTCTTCCTTAGTTCCTTGTGCAAATACCGCCGCTGAACATGCCAACAGTACGACAAGGGCCATTACGGCAACCTTCTTGAAACCAGTCATCTTAACCTCCTAATGACTTCACCATTCATCCTGCAGAAGGCCTCTCCCCTCCTGCTCGGTTCTTGTTTCATCACACTCAAAGGGGGTGTGAAGTACTCACTATTTAATTAGTTCATACTTTGTACAAACTAATGCTACCATCAGATGCTACACCTGTCAAATAATTTAAAATCAGCCTTTGACAGCTCCTGCAGCTACACCCTTAGTAATCTCTTTTCGGAACACCAAATAAAACAACAACATAGGGATCAATCCGATCACAAGCGCGGCAAATTGCTTGCCAAAATCACTACTCAAAGCACCTGCAAATTTCTGTACTCCAACGGGTAAACTCTTCAATGTATCACTGCTGGTCAGAATGTTGATCAACATGAATTCATTCCATGTTCCGGTTACCGTCAGGATCGCAACAGTCACCCCAACGGGGGCGGCCATAGGAATGATGATTGAGATGAAAATCTTCATGTACGTAGCTCCATCAATCCTCGCCGATTCCACCAAAGCCGTAGGAATAGATTTGATATATTCAGTTCCAAGGTAAATACCCATAGGCATGGCAATCCCAATATAGGGGATTAATACACCGAGTCTGGAATTATAGAGCCCTACCCAATTGATGATGAGGAACAAAGGTACCATGATCGACTGCAGGGTCAACAGCAACCCAATAATGAAAGAACCATGGAGAAATTTCGTTGCTTTATGGGGAATTTTTGCAAAAGCAAAACCGGCCATAAACGAAAACACCAAAGTTACAACAGTGGTTATTCCTGTATAGACAATGCTGTTGATGATAAGAACCGGGAATTTCCCACGCACCCAAGAATCTTGATAATTTACCAATACCCAGTCCTGAGGAAGTCCGAGTTTATTGAGCTGAAATTCTGTGGTTGTCTTGAACGAGTTCATAACCAACCATAGCAGTGGGTAAATGGCCATTACGGTGAAAAAAAGCATCACCAGATAGGTAAGAACAAGGTTTACCTTAGCACTCACTGACTGAGTATCCTTGATATCACGCATTTGCTATTCCCTCCCACCGAATTTACTCTCGACCCATTTGGTCAAGCCGATGAGCAGGAAGCTGATTATGACCATCACCGTACTGATTGCATTTGCCAACGGATAGCGAGGAGCACCTTTGAAGGCTTTGTCAAACATATAGACCGACAGGACGCTTGTTCTGTTTGCAGGCCCTCCCCCGGTCATGACAAAAATCAAATCAAAGCTCTTCAGCGATCCGCTTATTGCCAAAATTGCAGTTGTTACAAGAACCCCTGAAAGGGCGGGGAGAATAATATACCGAAGGGTCTGGCTTTCACTAGCGCCATCTATACGGGCTGCTTCAATGATGGAACTATCGATTTTCTGAAGATTTGCGATGAAAATTATCAGATACATACCGGTGTACATCCAAAGTATGACGAACAAAACCGGCAGCATGGGATGGTTTGAAATCCCATATTCATACGCAGGGTTGAACAACCTCACCAACTCAGGAAAAGCTCCGTACGGTGCAAAGAACGACTTCCAAAGGATACCGATAACAACCGTGGAAATTACGGTAGGAAGATAAATCATCGTCTGAAAGAAATCGGCAAATCTCACAAGTCCCCGATACAATACATACGCCAAGAAAAATCCCAAGGGTATTTGGCCGAAAACCGATACAAAGACAATGTACATGTTGTTTTTAAGGGCAAGATAAAAATACTCATCAGAGAAAAGATTCTTATACCATTTCAAGCCCACCAAATGCACAGGATTACCACCGAACAGTTTGCCACCAGCATAATCGCTCAAGCTCAAGAATATTGAAAATACGGTAGGGAATGCCATTACCGCAATATAAATGAGAAAACCAGGAAGGACCAAGGTCCAATAAGCCCTATTCTGTTCCCTTCTTGAGTCAGCGAGCGTATGCATCCTAGGCATGCGTGGCCTCCAATCTCGACTTAACATAGGATTTCTTTACAGGATAGGCTTGACTTACCACCCCATCCCAATCAAAGTGTGTCCGACTTTCTATTTCTGATAATTCAGGAACGGCAAACAACTTCTGCAAAAACATCGTAGCAGCACCCTTCGCAACCACAAACTCATCTTGGGTATCAAACAACAACTTGCACCCGATCTTTTCCAACACATCCAAAAACTGCGGACATTCCTGATGAAGGAATTCCTTAATTCTTGCTTCGTCGTTGAATGGCTTTCCATGAATGAAGAATACTCGGGGATCCAGCACCGAAAGGATGGGTACCATTGAACCGAACAAATCTTTCATAAAGGTTTTCCAAGCCGTTTCGTCCGATACTGACTGAATCAACAATTCCTCTGGTAGACCGGTTTGGCCTTTGTTGTGGCCTCGCCAACTAAGTGTGCAGATCTCACCACTTCTGTGATGAGATCCATGATAGACCTTTCCGCCTATGGAAAGCCCGATACCTACACCAATACCGGCTCTGTCACCGAATTGATAATTGCCCTCATGGTAATCGGCGATCATACACATGAAATCACCCAAATTGACGGTTCTGTTGATGGTCATTTCAAGCCAGGCTGTACAGTTTGCATCGTTTTCCACGAACACCAACACGTCATAATGCTCGGCAAAGAACCCATAAAAATCGTATTGGTCCAACCCAAACGGTTCAGCATACATGATGATGCCGTTCTCGGCATCCACAATACCCGGAATGCCGGCCACAACGGCAAGCAGCGGGATTCCCATTTTTTTGACTTCTTTTAAAACCAAATCCATCAGGAAGGTGAGAATGCCATCGAAATCCACCTCAGGCAATTTTCCCTTGCTTTCGAAAAGCAAGCTGCCTGTAATATCCATGATAACCGCTCGGTAGTGTGATGGCTGTATATCAAAACCAACGACGCAACCAAACTTCTCATTAAGTTTGAGACATATAGGCTTCCTGCCACCACGGCTGACCCCGCTGCCTTCCTCCCCTTCATATACCACTTCATCATCAATAAGAGCACTGATGATATTGGTGACCGTAGAACGATAAAGCTTCAATTCACGAGCAATATCTACCCTACTGATTCCAGGGTTCTTCCAGATCAGTTGTGCCACCAATGATGTATTTGCATTCTTTTGAAAATTATTGTTGTTGATTCTCATTTGCTTCTCTATAATGTATATAAATCAAATGTTTTTGGATAAATCCAACTTTGTTCTCTCTTTGTACAAACTAAGCCTACCATCCGACTCAGCAGCTGTCAAGAATAAATTATCACTTTGTACAAGCCTTGTACTTGACTCGTGAACAAAGACATGGTACGAAGATGTATGGTTATTAATCATCCACAAAAAGCCAGTGAATTGCTTTTTCCCCTACCCCAAACAGTAGAAGACCTACCAGGTACGTTTCGTTTTCATACAGGGCTCTGTATTGCTACTGCTCCTTTATTCCAGTCTGTCGGCTTGTTTGCATGCGAAGTTTTAGGTTGTAAAGCCGGAGGCGAAGACATCCTCTTCAAAGAGAATAGGGAGCTTCAAGGCGAAGCTTACGAAATGAAAATATCAAAGCAGCAGGTAGTCATCAAGTCAGGTACCACTGAAGGTGCGTTTCGTGGCTTATCGACGCTCCGTAGGCTTATACTTTCAGCTCAAAATCAAATACCTTGCTGCAGAATACAAGATTATCCTCTGTATGAATGGCGCGGGTTAATGATCGATTGCAGCAGGCATTATTTTACCCCCGCTTTCCTTAAGAAACTTATCGATATCGCATCCCTTTTTCATCTTAATCGCTTTCATTGGCACCTAACCGATGACCAAGGTTGGAGAATCCCAATCGATGGATGGGAAAAGCTCACTTCGACTGGAAGCAAACGTACATTATTACAGCATACTGACAATAGATCCTATGGGCAGGCTTACAGCAGGCAAGAGATTCAAGACATTCAAGCCTATGCACACATGCGCCATATGATGGTAATTCCTGAGATTGAGACACCCGGTCATGCAAGTGCTGCACTCGCCTCCTATCCTCAATTAGGGTGCACAGGCGGGCCATACGAAACACAAGATCGTTGGGGAATCTTTGAAGATGTACTATGCAGTGGAAATGATGAAGTACTTACCTTTCTCGGCGATGTTATTGCTCAAGTTGCTTCGCTTTTCACAGATCCGTATATTCACATAGGCGGGGATGAATGCCCTCACACCAGGTGGGAAACTTGTCCAAAATGTCAGAAAAGAATACAAGATCAAGGCCTAGGTGACGCAAAAGAGCTGCAAAGTTGGATGACTAGCAAAATCTGTGCCATGGTACACGATGCAGGAAAACGTCCGATAGGCTGGGATGAGGTGCTTGAAGGGACGCAAACCATGGGTCTTCCCCAAGATCTTATTGTCATGTCTTGGCGAGGAGTAGCCGGTGGGATAGAGGCTACTAAAAGGGGCCACCAAGTCATTATGTGTCCCAAAACCGAAGGATGTTATTTTGATTACAAACATACAGACGATCCAGAGGAATTCGGTAATCTTGGGATAAGCAGGATTTCTGAGGTAGCCAATTTTTCGCCACTCAAAGATATCCATGATGAAGTAGCGAAACCCTATATTCTTGGAAGCCAAGGCAATCTTTGGACCGAGAAAATTACGTGTGGCAGCCAGGCAGAATATATGCTATTCCCACGTCTTATGGTTCTTGCCGAGCGATTATGGAACCCTCAAGAGAGCGATCAAACCTTACAACGAATAGAGATTTTGCATACACTTTGTGATGCTTTATCACTCAATTGTTACAAAGGTCCACTCTCTTAGACTATTGCCATCCACCACGAAGCTGTGCTACCAATGAAGTAACACCTTCTGGTGGATTTTCTCTATGCAGGTCCTTCTTCCGTTGGAAGGGGACCTGCCTTGCTTATTGTGCACAGTGTCTGCCTTATCCTACAATAAAATGATGTACGTCTAATTCAATTGAAATAAACCAATATTTCTTGCCGGATACGTCAGATACATCATATGAATGAACGTGTTCTCGATTTTGCCAATCTACGGATTACTTATTCTCTAACAGCCATTCAAGTGCCAAGGAGGAACTGGATATCACGGTTGCAGATTTTGTGAATTTTGCAACCTTGAAAGCCTCTAGAATTTCTGCAGTGGTGGCTCCAGCTTTTTTAGCGGCTTTCATATTATTTAAAATACATTTTTCAGATCCGAGCGCAATACCTACTCCCATGGCAATCAGTGCCTTAGCCTTTTTCTCCAGCGCCTCACCTTCATAGGCTGCTTTTTTTTCATTCATATGATTTTGTAACACCGTTACATCAAGATCTGCAATATTTTTTAACGTTGGAGGCACAGCCCCCATCTCTTTTTCAAGCTTTGCCAATAGAGTTTCTTTTTCCATTATGTTACCTCAATTTTTGATTATTTAGCATATGGCCTCATAAAGAGGCATTGTTTCTAAATAATGAAACTATGAAACATTAATGTCAAGCAATTCCAAAGCAATGCTTCTTTTTTTGGGAAACAGATACATAGGATGCCTATGAACTTAAAAGAATTGAAAAAAGGCTGCTTCCTATTGGAAACAGCCCATCATTTTTAAAATGACTTCATTCGCCCTTCTTGAATAATTCTTTGGGGATGTGAATCAGATGTGCTTCACTTGCACGATAAAAGGTAGCAATAAATCCGATGATACTTACCAAGTCACTTTGCGTCTTCTGAGCAAGCTCTTCTGAAAGTGGGCGAACATCATCCTTAAATGCTTGGAATTTCACTTTGACCAATTCATGACTTGTCAAAGCTTCATTCATTGCTACAACCACGCGGTCATTCATACCTTCCTTGCCAACCATTACGACAGGCTTCAGTGGATGCGCTTGGGACCGCAAGAAATTTCTTACGCTGCTATTCATAGGCTCACTATACCTAGTCCTTATACTTTTGTGCAACTACAAAGCGCTTTACTTTCTTGGTACTTGTCATTTCAAGCGGTTCATCAACAACAGTTACCCTTCCAATCTTTTTATAGGACTGCAACTCTTTATTGACTTCACTTACAATGGCTTCCATCCGCTTCTCAATGACTTGTTTGGCACTATCTCCGTGTTCCTTAATCATATCGTCACGATATTTTTCAGCCGGATAAATCAATGCCCTGATACCTTCACTCTTTGTCTTCTTATCGATCATATAACCAAGGACGCAGATGGTATCAATTTCATTGAACAACTGGAAATGATCCTCAATTTCCTCAGGGAATACATTCTTGCCCCCTTCGGTCACAATCAAATTCTTAGCGCGCCCGGTCAAGTACAAATACCCTTGGGCATCCTGATATCCGACATCTCCAGTATTGAGCCAGCCGTCTTCCAATACTTCCTTGGTAGCTTCAGGGTTATTGAAATACCCCTGCATGACCATAGGTCCCTTGATGTAGATGATGCCATTGCCATCACTGTCAGGATCCACAATCTTCACTTCGGTCTGAGGCACTTTCTTACCGACAGAACTCTCAATATAGGCATCAACAGGATTAAGGTGTGTGATCGGGCTGGTTTCCGTCAAACCATAGCCTTGGACAAAGTCGATTCCGAGCTCATTGAACATTTTAAATGTTGAAGCGGGAAGCGGACCGCCTCCGCTGATACAGATTCTGTTCTTATCAAGCGATAGCTTTTTCAAGAGGAACCCAAACATGCTCTTTCCTACATTGACCTTGAAAATCTTCTTTAAAATACCAGAGAATCCCATCAAGCATCGGATGAATCCATAGAGGACGACACCCTTCTCTCTTACTCCATTCATCAAAGCGGCGATCATCTTGTTAAAGAGCATAGGAACTGCCAGGAACATGGTTACTTCACCCTCCTTGAGCTCTTTAAGCACTTGGCTTATCACCAGTTTCTTACCGAAGACGACGGAAGCTCCTACACTGATTGCTTCAAAAAAGACAGCCA
The DNA here is from genome assembly GCA_003247345.1 of Spirochaetales bacterium. Lineage (GTDB taxonomy): Bacteria > Spirochaetota > Spirochaetia > Sphaerochaetales > Sphaerochaetaceae > Sphaerochaeta. The sequence continues at coordinate 4,778 of QJZS01000144.1, read as the reverse complement.
TCATTGTATATGAATGGTGAATCGGTAAAATTGCATAAAATACATCTGTAGGATACAAATGCATATTCCCTTGGGCTAGGTAACAATCGGCTACAAGATTGCGATGGCTCAGCATAACACCCTTCGGGGTTCCTGTGGTGCCGCTGGTAAAGAGGATTGCAGCGGTTTCTTCACACACTGCTTTATGATGTTTCAGTTTTCGGGCTTTCAAATCAAGGATGAAAGGTTTCTCCGAACCTGCTTCCAAACTGATACGATCAACAAGGTTGAGTTTGTTTTCCGGATCGAAAGCTTCTACTCTATCCGCATCTGCAAACAAAATCTTGACTCCAGCAAACTCCATGAAGGTTGCCATATCTTTATTGCTTAACGTGTTATCCAAAGGCACTACGATTGCACCTGCATAAAGGATTGCAAGATAGGCAATAGCCCATTCAGGGCTATTCTTACCGATAACGGCGATTTTATCATCCTGCTCTATCCCTTTGGATACAAGATAGTTTGATACGGAGGTAACATAGGCGTGTACTTGTTCAAACGTAAAAGATTCCTTTTTTGGAACAAATGCAGTGAAGCATTTATTTTGAGGATATCTATCAACAGAAATATCAAACATTTCAACGATTGTCGGCCAATCACCTTCAAACATTTTCCCTTTATAAGCTTCAAGAAAATCCCAAGGTTGTTCTTTCTGTTTTTTACTTGCCATTTTCCTACCTCCTGAATGGTGTTACCCGTGCCGTTACATTATCACTATAGGCACAAGAATGACGAAAATCAAGATTTTAGAGACAAGATTTCACATTACGTAATTCTGTAATGTACAAATTAACGTATCTGTGAATCATTCCTTATTGCCTTGGCAAACGCGTCCATAGCTGGAGTAAAGGTCTTGTCTTTATGATAGACAAGCGAGAAGTTGCGATTTAAATTCACTTGTTCCAGGATAATCTGTCGCAATTTTCCAGATGCTAGTAAATCCTGCACAAGACGTCTGGAAATAACTGTCACCCCTTGGGCAGAAAGCACCGCATGCAAAATGGCATCACTGCTATGGCAGGTCCATTTTTGCTCCACTGTAAGCCCTTCTTCAATGATACAACGCAAGAACCGTTCGCGCGTCCCGCTACCAACCTCGCGTAATATAAACGGATATTCGCTGATCTGTTTAAGTGTCATTTTCGCTGGAGCATTGAAATGGGGAGCACATACAGCAATAAGCTCATCTGCATACAATGGCTCAACTACCAGCTGTTTCGAGGTTACGACACCTTCCAAGAGAGCAAGATCAACGGCGCCATCCAATAATTGGGTTTCAATCGTCTGCGTATTATCCACAACCACTTGTATAGAAATCGATGGGTTTATCTGTTCAAAATCTGAAACGATAGGCGCAAGTACAGAGCTCCCCACCGTTATGGTAGCACCCATTCTAATGATTTGTTTACGATTAAAAGCCCCAAGATCCTGCTCCAAGCCATCAACCAGACCAAGAATAGATCGTGCACGGGAGAGCAGGAACCTGCCTTCGTCTGTAATATGCAGAGCCCGGTTAAGCCTATCGAACAGCAATACCCCATATTCTCGTTCCAAAGAAGCGATTACCGAACTGACTGTGGGCTGGGCAAGATCCAGTTGATCAGCAGCCTTGCTCATGGACATTTGCTCAGCTACGGCTACAAATATGGTTAGATCACGTATAGTCATTTGCTTTTACCTATATTATTCATAGTTTATACATTATTTACTTTATACATCATCCCCCCTAGAATGCAACACGATTTGGAGGTCATATGAGTATTTCACCAGAGATAATGCAACAATTGAAACAGGATGGGTTTCTTATCAATCGAGGTACAGAAAACTTTTCAGGAAGAATCATTACAGGCAATGGCAGCTTGAGCAGCAAAGAACTTGCGGTTATATCCGCACTGGCAAGTAAGTATGGAAACGGTCAGGTTTTACTCACAAGCCGCATGACCGTGGAGATACCAGGAATTGCCGTAGATACTATCCCTTTATTCAAACAGGAATTGCTTGCTGCTGGAATGAATACAGGAGGAACGGGGGCAAAAGTACGACCTATTGTTGCCTGCAAAGGAACTACGTGTACCTTTGGTCTGGTCGATACCCAAGCATTGAGTATGAAGATCCATCATCGATTCTATGAGGGTTGGCACGATGTAGCACTCCCCCATAAGTTTAAAATCGGAGTTGGTGGTTGTCCCAACAGTTGCATCAAACCAGAACTGAATGATTTCGGAATCGTTGGACAGAGAGTAGTTGAATTGAGTGAGGACTGCAAAGCTTGCAAACGATGTCTAAGTGAAGAAAAATGTCCCATGCACGCTATTGCTAAAACAGAAAGCGGGAAACGAGTGATCAACTATGAAATCTGTAATAACTGTAGTCGCTGTCTTTCCTCCTGCCCGTTTGGCAAAATAACTGCACAACAAGCTATGTATAAAGTCTATCTCGGAGGAAGGTGGGGAAAAATCAAAAGACAAGGAACCGCCCTTTCCTCGTTATATACAGAATCCGAGGTGCTCAACGTGATAGAAAAAACACTCAACTTGTATCTGCAGTATGGAACCAAAGGAGAGCGTTTTGCGTCAGTAGTAGAACGACTCGGCATTGAGGCAATTGAGGATCTGTTACATGAAGGCAAGTAAGTACATTGCCTTACTTCTTTGTTCCTTCTTGTTGATGAGTTGTAATGTTTCGAAACCCAAACAAGAGGTAATTGAACATCCTAAACGGGTTGTTGCATTGACCTCTTCCCTTGCTCAGCTGTGGGTACTGGGAGGGGGGCAACTTGTAGGGGCGACAAGCGATGCATTTGGGGAAAATCCAGCAGGACTATCCCCAGACTGTGTGCAAATTGGAACCATCAAGGCTCCTAATCTGGAAAAGATCCTTGCTCTGAAGCCGGATTTGGTATTGCTTTCCGATGTCCTGGCAGAACATGCAGCTATTCAGAGGCAATTGGAATCTTTTTCGATTGCGACAAAATCCTTTGATCTTGATACCCCTGAGCAATACCTACAGGCACTTGCTTGGTGTACGGATCAAACTGGAGACAAAAATGCCTATGTTACCAATGGGGTGGCAATAGTTGACCATATCGACAAGATTAAGGAAAGCTTCCTACAACAACCTTCAGATAAACCCATTCTTTTACTTCGCGGGCTCAGTACCAAAATAAAGGCGCTTGATCATACTTCCTTGGTTGGGACAATGCTCTCCGATTTAGGAGTACATACACTCTCGGATAAGTACCCTTCCCTTCTGAAAGACTTGAGTACAGAGACGATATTAGCTGAAGATCCTGGGATTATATTGGTAGTTCCTATGGGAGATATTGATTCTGCTCAGGCAATACTGAATTCAGCGGTTATCGAGAATCCGGTATTTTCACAAGTCTCTGCTGTTAAAAACCATAAGGTGTATATGTTGCCAAAGGATTTATTTCATTACAAACCAAACAATCGCTGGGATGAAAGTTATGCGTACCTTGTTTCGTTGCTCTCAAACTAAAACGATAACGCTGCTTATTATTGCAGTTTCTTTCTCTTTAGCTGCCCTTTCATTAGGGTCGGCGACACTTAGCTTTGCTCAAGAAATACAAGGTATCTTTCGAAGCAATACTGCAGATCATACAATTCAGATGATAATGCAATTGCGCCTGATAAGAATTGCAGCAGCCTTTCTTTGCGGAGGGGCGTTGGCTCTTTCTGGAACAGTGCTGCAACGTACACTCAACAACCCTATGGCAGGACCAAGTATTTTAGGTATCAACGCTTCGGCGGCCCTTGCCGTTCTGATTTGCTTCCTCTTTTTCCCAGGAAATATTCATCTTCTTCCTCTCTTTTCTGTTGGGGGAGCATTGGCTGGAAGTCTTCTAGTGTTTTCTTTAGCAGCCTATTTCAGATTTTCCAGACTTACTCTGATTCTCAGCGGGCTTGCGCTTTCTTCCATGCTGGGAGCAGTAAGCGATACACTACTGACAGTATTCCCCGACATAGCTACTGTACGGGTTGATTTCCTTGTCGGTTCCTTTGCACAAATAACAAAATCACAATTGGGGCTTTTCGCCCCGTTAATAATTCTGACTGTGATTGCAACTTTCTTTATGCATAGACCTCTGAATATGCTCAGTTTGGGTGAGACATTGGCAACCTCACTTGGAATGAATGTCACCCTTGCCAGAATAGGATTGCTCTTTCTCAGTGCGTTACTCAGTGCTTTGTCTATCAGTCTCTGTGGACTGGTTGGATTTCTTGGCCTTTTGACTCCTCATATAAGCAGACAGATCATAAGGCAACAAGAAAAGCTCTATCTCCCCTTTACATTTTTATTGGGAGGTACCATTTCCCTCGTCTGTGATACCTTGGCGCGTGTCTTGTTCTCACCCTATGAACTTCCCGTCGGCTTGTTGCTCTCAGCGTTGGGTAGTCCGTTTTTCATTGTACTTCTGATAAAAAACAGAAAGAGGGGGAACCGTGTTTGATTTACAAGGGGTGAGCTGCGGCTATGCAACAGATCCTATACTGCAAGCCTTGAATTTTTCCTTACATCCAGGAGAATTGACAGTGTTGTTAGGTAAAAACGGAAGTGGGAAATCTACACTACTGAAGACTCTATCCAGATTACTTCCTCCCCTGGAAGGAAACCTTGTATTGGATGGAAAAAATCAGAGGCTCTTTCAGAAAAAGGATTGGGCAAAATGTGTAGCTTACCATGATCAACACCATGAAATTCCCCAGATGGATACAAAA
>QJZS01000157.1 GCA_003247345.1 Spirochaetales bacterium | reverse complement strand
TTTTGATACTGATATAGCTGACCAAGGCCCCGAAGAGGGCGTAGAATGCTAAAACTATGAAAGGATTGCTCGATTCTGATAGCTCTCTATTTGAAAGGTGTGGAGCTGCAAACATGAGAGCCGAAAGCAGAATCGCGAAAAGGTTTCGCATTTTATCCCTGTTGAGGCTTTCTCCTTGCACGGCTCGAAGAGGTAGGATTCTAAAGACAATTTCTTCGCAACTGGTTTGTATGGGTGTCAGAATTACGACCAAGGGAAGGAGCAGAAAATAGGGAGTCCAACTTCCATGGAGCAGCGTATAGGATGCACTATTTACCAAAAAACCTATTCCCAGAAACAGAAATGAAACAGCTAGGTAAGCTCCAAATGATTTGAAGAAAAGGGAAATACGGAACACAGGAAAGTCTGTTGCCAAGGTTGTGAAAGATACATGAAACAACAGTTCTTTGGATACCAAAATTCCCAATGCCATTGCAAGAAACGGTGCATTGGCAGTTAGGTAGGGAACCTTGAAGGATGAAAACATCGTTGCCAGCATCGGGCCGAATACCAGCCAAAACACCAAACTCAACACCATCGAAAATGTTGCTTGAATAGCAGTTGGTTGACCTTTGCTCAGATTTTCTTTCAGTTTTTCCATGACGTACGCTCATCCTACACGCAAACATGGTATACTGCAATCCATGACGCAAACCAAACGAAATTATGTCTTTAAAGCATTTGATGAAGGGCTTATTTGTGTCTTTCCCACTGAAGTCACGGCACGTTCATACCTCACTGATTATGCATTGCATGGGGAAAAACACGCCATACTTTCGTCTCAGGCTATTTCGTATGATACGTTCCGTCAGTATTTTCTCCCGACCCATGAAGAGCTGTTGCCATCGAGTAACCTGGTGAGGCAAGTATTCATTCATCAATTGATGGAAAAGGGTATGAGTCTTACCTATTTCTTGAATCCGTCTTTTCCTGAAATGAATAGTCGTGCGCAGGGGTATTTGGCCAATCTCCTACCGTCCTTGTCCATAGCTTGTGAATCTGAATTGTTGAACCAACTGGATGCTGGCATGCAGCATGACATAGTCTTGTTGTTCCAGAAATACACTGAGTTCCTCGCAGAACATAAGATGTTTGAACCTCGTTATGAAGTTCCTTCCCAGCCGGTCGATTGGGATCAGAGTAAACACTATTGCATTCTTTTTTCCGATACCATCCCTGATGCTTCCGTCTTATATACACTGTTGGGAAATCCTGATTATGTCCAACTTAGAGAAACCCCGACTGATGACGGTGTTCCTCTTGAAGTCTTTTCATCCCATATAGAGGAAGTGAAGACTACCATGAGACGGATCCGGCAGTTATTGGACCAAGGAGTACAGACCCATCAGATTGTCATAGGGACAGGTGCTCAATCGGTTATGATGCCCGCTCTTCGTGAGGAAGCCTCCTTGTATGGGATCCCTTTGTCGATCAGAGAAGGAAAATCTGCACTTGAATACAGCAGTGGAAGATTCCTTTCCTTGTTGCAAGCGTTGTACACCGAGCAGTTCAGTCTTGAAACAATGAAATCATTGTTGCTTGATCCTTCAATCCCTTGGGCCGATCCTGCTTTGCACCGTGAATTGCTTCGAGAAGCAGTAGACCAATCGATTATCCGAGGTTCCCTGTATGGTTCGGACCAGTATAAATCCATGTTGAAAAATCCCAAATTGAAGGATTGGTACGAACACTTCAAACAAAGTGTCATCGGTATCCTCCAATCAACGGATATCGAAGGTCTTCAGAAGACGTTGAATCACTTCCAGGATACCTATTTTGTTGAGAGCCAATGGGTCGGTACTCCTGGGGAAGATGTCTATGCATTCTGTTTGGGTGCAATGCAGCAAATCAAGGATTCCATGAAACAATGCTCTATGGATTCCTACCCATCAATTTTCTCTTTCTTGCTTTCTTATCTTCAGAACAAGAGATATGTTCCTCAGCAAAAAGAAGAGGGGATTGCTGTATATGGTTGGCCTCAAGTCTCAACTCTTCAAACTGATTTCCTGTTTGCGATTGCACTCGACCAAGATAGTGCTGCCTGCATTGATAAACCGTTGGCATTTCTGCCACAACAGATCGAGCAAAGGTACAGGCGGGAAGTAGACCCCACAGAGGCGCAGTTTAAAGCCGTTTCTCTCGGTGATGGTGTTCGCCATCTATCCTGCCATACCCGAAGATATGAAGGTGAAATGATACCTCCTGCCTATTTCTTGCAAAGAAAGCCGTTGATATATCCAAATCGAGAAGAACTGTCTTTCATTGATGATCCATTGCATATTGAAGGGCAACTATTTGTGGATGGCTCGAAACCAACTGGGCAGGCTACTTCGAGTCAAAAGCGTTGGTTTTTGCAAGCTGAAAAGACAGTACTGAAAGAAAAAGATGAGGATTATACTCGCTATCCTACTAACAAACACTTACTTGGGATGCTTTTGGATGAGCAAGGACGACTGAAGATTTCTCCTACAAAGCTCGATTTGTTTGTGCGTTGTCCCTACGCTTGGCTTTGTCATTATCTCTATGGAATAGAGAAACAGGAGTTTGAGGTATCCTCTGTCGACCATAGGAAAATAGGGAATTTAATTCATGCAATCTTTTATACATTCTTTTGGGAAGCCAAGGATTTTGATCCTGCGAAATTGGATGAGTACCGGCCTAGGATGAGACAGATATTTGATGAAAAGCTCGTATTCTTTTATGGTGAGACCGGTCCAAGTCCTTCTCTGCGTAGCTGGCTTGTTTCAGAATTTCGAGAAAAGCTGGTAGCCTTGCTGGATGCAGAGGCAATTCTTTTTGCCCACGGTCGGTCAATCGCATTAGAAGAGGTGTATCAGATAGAAGAAAATGGTTTGCTTCTCAATGGAAAGGTTGACCGTCTGGTAAGTATGGATCCTCCTACCCATTCCAAGCTTGCTATCATAGATTATAAAAAGGGCATACCCAAAGACAAGAAAATGAAAGACACGCTGATTTCTTATCAGCTTCCTCTGTATCGATTCATTTTATCGCAAAGCTTAGGAGCCGAGATTACCAATGCTTCCTATTACAGCGTGAAAGATGAAAAATATTATAGTCTCTGGAAGGATGCTGATGATGAGAATGCTCAGAAATCTGATCAGTTGCTCCAGGAAAAGCTGAAGGAAATTGCAGAGGCTGTCAAAGAGGGGCGGTTTATGGCGACCCCTTCCAAGGAGCATTGTGCCAATTGTGATTATCGTTCGCTCTGCAGAAGGAGATATGCAACGCCATGATTAGATTTGAAGATTTCCTGAAGCAGGATACGACACAATTGAATCCCAACCAGATGAAAGCAATTTATGCTTTGAACAACTGTGTCGTCTCGGCGGGAGCCGGCTCCGGCAAGACTACCGTGCTCAGTTTTCGATTCCTTCGCCTTGTTTTGGACCGTATGGCTCGCTGTGATGAAATACTGACCCTTACGTTTACACGAAAAGCGGCAC
>QJZS01000223.1 GCA_003247345.1 Spirochaetales bacterium | reverse complement strand
GGTAATTTCACCATTGATAATCTTGTTGACCTGGTCAACATCATAGTACGTGAAAGTACTAGCCATCTTGTCAAGCTGTTCTGCGACGGTTGGATCGGTTGCCATGTTCTTGGTAGCAGCATTGATTTTTGCTACGAGAGCTGGATCCATGTCTGTTGGCCCCCAGAGTACCAGAGGAGCAATCCAAGAAACGTTGACACCCTGAGAAAGTGCAGTCGTAAATTGTGGGAACTGCTTGCTAGGTACATCATCGATAAGCCCAAGAACCTTCAACTTGCCAGCTGCTACAAACTGTGCAGCCGATGCTACACCAAGGTTTCCAAGGGTAAGGTGTCCACCTTCGAGAGCTGCAATCTTATCAACTTCTGAGGAAGCTTCAACGAACTTTAGCTCAATGCCTTCGTTCTCCATCAAGAGACCTGCAATGTAGTGAGTAGTTCCACCCATGCTGATACCTACGGTGTACTTACCAGGATTCTTCTTGGCATCTTCTACAAATTCCTTCATGTTGTTCCATGGAGCATCGGCAGCAACAGCATAAACCTGAGGGGGATAGGTCTGTGCAATGGCGATGTTGGTGAAGTCACTCATTGGATGATCATATTTACCGGATACAGAGTTGATAATCATACCAGTGTGGTTGAACAACAAGGTAAGACCGTCTGGTTTTGCATTACGAACTTGTTCGAATCCTACGGTACCGCCACCAGAAGGCTGGTTAACAACAACTACCGGCTTACCGATTTCTTTCTGCAAGTACTCAGTAAACACTCTAGCCATTACATCAGTACTACCACCGGCTTTAGCGGGGACGATAATCTGGACGGTTCCATGACCTTCAGCAAAAACGACAGAACCTGCAATTAAAAGGCTCAACAATACAACGAAAAACTTTTTCATACACTATGCTCCTTTTTTATTTTACCTAAATGCTTCTCTTAAAGCATCTACAACCAATTCACGAGCTTCCTTGAATTCAGCGAGACCATGAATCATGAAACCATGGTCACTTTCAAGGTAGCTTTTAAGCGTCACCTTTACCCCGGCGTGTACCAGCATCAGAGCATATCGCTCTGCTTCGTGGCGCAAGATATCCTTTCCTGCCGTAATGATCAAAGCAGAGGGAAGACCTTTCAGCTGATCCTCTTCGGCACATACGAGGGAGTGATACGGATTGCTATAATCCTCTTCATTCTCCAGATAACACGCAGAGAAGTTTTTCATACGGGCTACAGGAAATATTGAGCCTTCGGCGATTTTCTCTGCCGGATCCGTCATTGCATCAAGAAAGGGATAATCCATTATCTGCAGACAGGGCTTGAATTCTTTGGTTTGGTTCGCCATCAGGTTAAGGGCAGCAGTAAAGTTGCCTCCTGCACTATGACCACCTACGGCAATCTTCTTAGGATCAACATTGAGTTGCTGGGCGTTATCAAAAGCCCATTTAACCACGTCATAACATTCATTCAAGGGAATTGGGAAAGGATGTTCAGGGGCAAGGCGATAGTCTATATCTATTACCTTACATCCCAGTGCATTGGAAATGTATGCACAAAAAACGGTATCACGTTTCTCATACCCACGGACAAAACCACCACCATGAATATTAATGAACAGCGGGTACACTTCCTTCTTCACTTTCGGTTCAATCATGTACACATGGGAATCGCCTTCACGAGTGGGAATCGTACTCTCATACCACGTCACTTTCTCAAGATACGACTGCATCTCTTCGGTAAGTTTTGTCTCAACGATGGATTTGGATCTTAGCTGCTTTGCAACCTCAAGTTTTTCCTCCGGACTATACCGGAAAATTTCCCAGGTAGGTTTCAATGGGTCACTCCTTTGTTCGGCCACTGTTGCATTTGTCTGAAAGATTGGGGCCTGCAAGTTGCAATGCAAGGAGCATGCCAAAAAAACTGGAATACAAGATAACCTGATGAAACTTGCTAGAAATTATTAAAAAAGAGTGAAAAATGTTTATTTTTAAAAAAATTTAGAATTTCAATTAGGTGCTAATTATACAAAAAGCAATTGTTGCAACAATTTTTGTTGCATAATACAACATCTGTTGTATTATTTGTGCAACACTTATTGCAACGGAGTACCTCATGGCAACCATCCTACATGTGATACCAAACGAAGAAGTAAAAGATCTTGTTGAGGAAACAATTCAGGAACATAAGGAATATTTTGCTCGCATCTATCCAGGCAGAGAGTACCTGAAGATAACGACAATCGAAAAAACGACAACAGATTTTATCGACAGCAAAGATTTCAATGCAGATGTCATCATCGCAAGAGGATTACTTGCTTCAAGGATGAAGAAGCTCTTTCCCTCAATCCCTACTGTTGAAACACCAGTCACAATCAGCGATCTCACAGAAGCTCTTCAAAACTTTTCCCTGAAAGGTGACATGCCAAAGGAAGTAGCTTTGATCGGTCTTGGTATGATTCTGCATCAGATTGAAGTGGTAGAAAAACAATTCAATGTAAGACTCGTTCCCATCGACTATGTTTTTACCCCACACTCTTCTGATGTGGTAAGGGAGATGGTACAAGAAGCTATTAAACGTGGGTTTACGTATTTCATGGGGGGGCTAACCGTTGTAAAACTGGTAGAGGGACTTGGGTACACGGGAAGCTTCGTCAATAGTTGTAAGGATTCAATCTGGCTTTCGCTTACTGAGGCACAACATATTGCAGCAATCAGGAGAGAAGAAAGAGAAAGAGCTGCTCGTTTTAAAACAATTCTCAATGGGGCTGTAGAAGGTATAATCACAACCAATTCTTCACGAAAGATTATCCAGATGAATGAAGCGGCCGGAAAAATTCTCGATGTGAATCATTCTGCCTATGAAGGACAACATATTGAAAGTCTTTTTCCTGAACCAAAATTCCTGTCCCTTCTTAGGAAGAATTCAAACCTATTTAATGAAATTCTTAAAATCGGTGATAAGCGTATTGTTCTGAGCAAGACTGCCGTTTCCTTGGGAAATGAGGCAATCGGGAATGTCTTCACCTTCCAAAATGTAAGAAATGTGCAACAGACGGAAATAAAAATCAGAAGCGAACTTCATAGAAAGGGGCATGTCGCAAAATACCGTTTCGAAGACATCATTGGAGAAAGTGAAGCTATTAATATTGCAAAAGATAGGGCTTTAGTCTTTTCTACGGTACCTTCGAACGTGCTGATCATCGGAGAAACAGGAACAGGAAAGGAACTGTTTGCACAATCAATCCATAACGCAAGTGTTAGAAAGGATGCCCCATTCATTGCCGTCAACTGTGCAGCAATACCAGAAAATCTTATTGAAAGCGAATTCTTCGGATATGTAGGTGGAGCTTTCACTGGAGCGTCGAAGGAAGGACGCATGGGCTTCTTTGAACTTGCTCACAGAGGGACACTTTTTCTGGATGAAGTTTCAGAAATCCCACTTAATCTGCAGAGCAAATTATTACGAGTTATCCAAGAGGGCGAGGTTATGAGAATCGGACATGATGCTATCATCCCAGTGAATGTCAGAGTGATTTGTGCATCCAACAAAGATCTCAAACCCCTTACCCGTGAAGGAAGATTCCGAGAGGATTTGTATTATCGTCTTGCTGTCGTGCAACTCTCCCTCCCTCCTTTACGGAGTCGTGAAAAAGATACGGCCTTGATTGCTGACCATTTCATCACCTACTTTTCAAGAATGTACTCAACCCATGAGAAACAACTTAGTAGTCAAGCACGAGAAGCACTTATCAATCGTTCATGGGAAGGAAATATCCGAGAGCTCAGAAATATATGCGAACAACTTGTAGTTCTAAGCCAAACATTTTCAATTGACCTTGCTGATGTTCATGCAATTCTAGATCCTTCTGAATCCTCCTACTGGTGCAATGTATACCCAACAAGGGAACAAATATTTAACTCAGAGAAAGAAATACCTACACACAACAGTGTGGAACAGATGGAAAAACAGTTGATTGAACAGACGCTCAAAGAAAATCAATGCAACCGTTCTAAGAGTGCAAAACTACTCGGTATGGACCGTTCTACCTTATGGAGAAAGATGAAACAGTACGGGATTGAATGTCATGCAAGCCTCGAATGAGAATATTGGGTTTGCTAGGTTCTTAAAATGTAAGAATCACAGTCTAAATTCCCCTTTTCTTGTTGAATCAGCATGCACCCTCCCTTATTATTTAATACATATATTTTAGGGAGATATTTCAATGGGAATTTTACAGAATCCGGTGCTACGGGGTTTCCATCCAGCTACTTCGATCTGCCGTAAAGGCGATGATTACTACCTGGTAACTTCGACATTCGAATTTTTCCCAGCCGTACCCATATT
>QJZS01000224.1 GCA_003247345.1 Spirochaetales bacterium | reverse complement strand
TGGCCGGCCCGGTGGCCAGAGCAAGGCGGACACACCCGTTCCCATCCCGAACACGGAAGTTAAGCGCCTTCACGCCGATGGTACTACGGTTTTCCGTGGGAGAGTAGGTAGCCGCCGGGCCCCTTTTTTTTGCCCAAATACTATAACTGATATACATGCCGGTAGAATTTCTGCCGGCTTATTTTTTACCCTTCCTATTGGGATGAAATCCAGCTATACTTGCCCGAGGAGGCATATGTGGCATTAATTCCGTTCTATAAACCAACATTACGACGCAAAGACATGGATGCTGTACTGCAAACCATGGTCGATGAACGCATTGGTCCTGGGGAAAGAAAAAATGAATTTCTCAGCCAAGTATGCCAATATCTTCATGCAAACGAGGCTGAGGCATTTCGTAGTTACCTTGATGTACTTAGTTGTGCCCTTCAAGTTCTGGATCTTGAAGAGGGTTCTACGATTGGTGTAAGTGTGCTCTCTCCAAACATTTATCAGAAAGTAGCAGAAAGTCTTGGTTTTACCTTGATTCTTGGTGATATAGATCAAGAACATGGTTGTCTCAGCCAGAAGGAAGCAATTCGCTTAGTGGAGGAAGGTGCCCAGGCTCTGTTGATTCATGAGCCCATGTGCCAGATTCCCTACCAGACGGATTATAAACAATTGGGTGTTCCTGTTATTGAGGATATAAGCCAGAGCTTTGGAAGTAGCTTTGAAACTGAAAGCGCCGGTGGTTATGGTGATATTGTAATCTGCGCATTGGAAGAGGATGGGGTTGTCAGTGCTGCAGGGGGAGCAATACTTGCAGTCATGGATAAGTCCTATTCCAAGGCAGTACAAGATTTCCATTCTGATGTCAGGCTGTATATGGAACTTCCTGATATGAACGCAGCTCTTGCTTCCATCCAGCTCGAACATCTTGAAGAACACTTAACAAAACGCAGGGAATTCTATTCACTCTTTTCCAAATCTCTTTTGAAAACCGTGCACAAGTTGTATGGTATAGGTAATATTGATTTTCAACCCAACGGGTATGGTTTTTGTGTAGTTTTGGATTCAAAGGCGGAGGATGCCATTAAATTTGCCAACAAGTATCAGGTATCGGCAAGAAAAACCTTTGTTGATACGCTGGCAAGTCAGGTCTCAGACCGTTTTGACCTGTTTCCGATTGCACTGCCACCTTTCCTGAGGGGTATTTCGCTTCCCCTATATCCATTTTTAAAACAAACGGATACAGAGCTATTGATGAAAGTCATTTCCCATCTTCCTTAAGGAGCTTTTCATGGAACAAAGGCACGTACGACATGTATTGATAATAGCAAATTGGAGTAAGGAACGATCCCATTCGCTTTCTGAAACCATCGTAGAGTACCTTGCCTCCAAAGGGATTGAAAGCACCATTAGCAGAACCAATCGAGGCAATGAACCTTTGATCGTGGAGGCAAATACAGATTTGGTCATTTGCTTGGGTGGAGATGGAACTGTACTTTATTGTGCTCGATACCTCCAGGATTTGGGAATTCCAATCCTTGCAATTAACGTAGGAACCTTCGGATATATCACTGAGATTTCCGTTGATGAATGGCAAGAAGCCATCGATTATTTTTTGGAAGGCAAAAACACAATCAGTCGCCGTCTGATGATCAGGGTTGGGGTATTCAGGAATGCAAAAAAAGTATTTACCGCCCATGGGCTCAACGAAATGGTTGTATCTTCCAGTGGAATCAGCAAGGTTGTAAGTCTCTCCCTAAGGATCGGTTCCACTGATGCCGGTTTTTTCCGCTCGGATGGTATGATCATAGCGACTCCGACTGGATCCACAGGATACAGCTTGGCTGCAGGCGGTCCCATTCTTGATGTTGATCTTTCCTCATTGATCATCACTCCTATTTGCCCGTTCACCCTTTCCAATAGGCCGCTGGTAGTGGGGGCCGATTCCACCATTACCATGACTATCTCAAAAGGCCAGAGGACAGGCTTGATGCTCTCTGTTGATGGGCAACAGAATTTTAGTTTGCAAGAAGGCGATGAGATAGTTGTGGAGAAATCACAAAGTAAAGCATTGATTGTCGCAAGCAAAAAGCGAAATTACATAGAAGTACTACGTGAGAAACTGAATTGGTCCGGGGGAGGATTCCATGCTTGAACAGCTTGAGATTCATAACTATGCATTGATTGAGGACAGTACTATAGAATTTTCTGATGGATTTTCAGTCATCACCGGCGAAACCGGTGCAGGAAAATCCATCATTTTAGGTGCACTTTCATTGTTGCTCGGGGAAAAAAGTGAAGCCCAATCGATACGTAGCGGCGCAGAGAGTGCTACTGTAAGAGCCTCCTTCGGAGTAGAGCGCCCCTATTCGGCAAATCTTGAAGCGTATCTACAGAGGGAAGACATCTGTCTGGATGGCGATAGTCTGATCGTAAGCAGAACGGTGAAAAGCAACGGCAGGTCCTCTGTAAGCATCCAAGGCCGATTATCCAGCAGGAATGAACTTGCCTCTATTACCAAGGAATTATTGGATATTAGTGCCCAACGCGACCACCAAAGCCTTCTCAGCACAGCTCATCAGTTGCATGTTCTGGACGTCTATGGACAATGTGACGACCAGCTGCAAGCGTATCATTCGGCATATGAGCAGTTTCAACAGCTAGAGCAGGAATTAAAGACCAAACAACAAGAGTTGGATCAAGCGAGAAGGGAAGAAGACTATCTTCGCTTTGCCGTTGAGGAGATTTCAAAAATTGACCCGAAGCCGGAAGAAGATGAACAAATTGCCGAGCAGGTGCGTGTCATTGCTTCCTTTGAGCAGATTCATGATAATCTCACTACTGCTTTGGAAGCATTGCATGGCAGTGAGTTGGGTGGCAATGCGTTATCACTTCTTGTTCAGGCGCAGAACTTCTTGGGAAATGCGGCAAAAGCAGATACTTCTCTCGAGCAATATAAGAGTCGACTGGAAAGTTCCACGATTGAAATAGAAGATATCTATGAAAGCCTTCGCGATTATCGTTCTGCAATGAGCTACAGTGAGGAAGAACTTGATCGCCTCCAAGGAAGATTAGCTTCCTTGCAACGTCTGAAGAAGAAATACGGCCATACCTTGGAAGCCGTCATTGCCTTTTACCAAGAGAGCCAAGCTCGACTGAATCTTTCAGAAGCGTCTGAAATATTATTCAGTAAATTGGAGAAGCGTATTATAGAGGCTAGTCAGGTAGTTCTCCAGACAGCGCAGGTGCTTTCTGAAAAACGAAAACAGTCAGCAAAACAATTATCGATCCAAGTAGAGGCCAAGTTGAGAACACTGGGGATGAAAGAAGCCTTGTTTGCAATAGCTTTTGAAAAAACAGAACCAACTCTACAAGGGATGGATGCAGTAAGTTATCAAATTTGTGCCAAACTTGATATGCGTTCGATCAAGGACGTGGCAAGCGGTGGAGAACTATCTCGTATCATGTTGGCCGTTAAGACGAGTCTCGCCCAAAGCGATTCTGTGCCTACTTTGATTTTTGACGAGGTGGATGCTGGAATCGGTGGAAGTGTTGCTCTCAGCGTAGCCCAACAGCTCTCCCATCTCAGTAAAAGTCATCAAGTCATAGTCATAACTCACCTTGCATCCATCGCAAGCAAAGCAAATCACCATATGGTCGTTCACAAGGAAATCAAGGATAAAATGAGCTATTCGTTGATCAAGCGAGTCGATGGAGAAGAGCGCCAGAAGGAAATCGCAAGAATGCTCAGCGGTGATGACAGCAGTAGTGAAAGTCTAGGGCATGCGAAGAAATTACTTTCCGAGGGGGCCATTTGATGGAATACTATGAAACCAAAAATGGATTTGCCTATGGCGAAGTAGG
>QJZS01000147.1 GCA_003247345.1 Spirochaetales bacterium | reverse complement strand
TATCAAACCTAGAACCAAAATTGAATCTATGAGTATTTTGGATTTTTATTCTGGTTCAGTTTATTCCGCAAATGAGGTTTCCTCATTCAATGAGTTATCTTCAGAGGCGATTGCTTCAATAAAACAGCAACTCAGTCCGAGAAATCTGGTAGTCTGGGGAGAAGCGCGAATCCAGTCAAACGTTTGGGTAGTCCCGATATTTATGAAAATCTATAACGGGTATTCGGGTGCTCCTCTGGGATTACTGGAAACTGATATTCCACTTTCTCTTTTTTCTGAAATACTCACACAGGGGTCTTTACGGGATAATGAGTTTCTTATCATTGACGAAAAGGGCCACATTCTCGCAGACCATAATGGGGCCGGGGTGTTTGCTACGTTGACTTCAGAGCAATTGGATTTTTGCATTGATAGCATTGATGTCCCGACAATTCATAACGGTAGTTTGTATGAGACAAAAACCTATGATATTTCCAAATGGTTTCTTACCAGTGTAGTTTCACTTGACGAGATTTCAGCAGCAACTCGGCCCTTGATGTTGCAATTTATCATTTTGGGGGTGCTTTCGTTAGTAATTACCTTAATCATCTCGTATTTGCTTTCTTCCAGTATTACCAAACCTCTGAGGGCTATGGAACAATCGATGGGGACACTGGATAATCTTGTGGTCCCCCGCCATGTTCCTGTGCATGGAGAAGACGAGGTAGGACGCTTAGCCAGAGTGTACAACGATATGATTGATAAAATTGCAACAGCCATTGAAGAAAATAATGCAGAACAGAAACAGATCCGCCAGTATGAAATATCCCTATTACAAGCCCAGATCAACCCCCATTTCCTCAACAATATCATGGAGAATATCAGCGGATTGGTAGAACTGGACAGGCAGGAAGAATCCCTATCGTTGATTCGGGATGCCGCAGCATTCTACCGTTCTGTACTTTCTGGTGGCGAACTGATGGTTTCTATCGAACGAGAACTCGAAATAGCAAGACTATATTTAAAAATTCAGAATGTTCGGCACGATAATCGTATTTATTTTACCATTCAGGCAGATGACGACGTTTTGCTTTCCCCAATTGTAAAATTGACCATCCAACCGTTATTGGAAAATGCCATTACGCATGGGCTTGTGGAAAGCGAAAAAGAATGGGAAATTTCAATAGAAGCACACGCCGAAGATGCCGATGTGGTTATCAATGTATGTGATAATGGGGTGGGAATGGATCCCCAAACAGTGTTGATGTTGCTGGAGAAGGACAAATGGGATCCTCGCCAAGCAAAGAAAAGAAGTGTCGGTGTCTATGCAACCCACCAACGCCTCGTGCTTGCTTTTGGGGATTTGTATGGCCTTCGGTATCAATCAGAAGTAGGGAAAGGCACGTGTGTAACAATTCGGTTGCCAAAGGAGATTCGAAATGAATTGCAATGATCGTAAAAATATTACTGTACTCATTGTGGATGATGAATCCCTTATAAGACAAAGAATAGCTCTGCATGTCAATCGAGCTGGATACACCATCATTGGCTTTGCAAAGGATGGGCAGGAAGCATCAGAGTTGATAGCTCAACATAATCCTGACATTGTCATTACCGATATTGCTATGCCCAAAGTTACGGGTGTCCAATTGCTGGAACAAGCCCGAAGAGACGGGAATACTTCGCACTTTATTTTTATAACTGGATTCGATGATTTCTCTTATGCACTTTCTGCTTTGAAAAACAAAGCAAGTGATTATTTGCTTAAGCCGGTGGATCCAAAGCTTCTCCTTCAAGCTGTAGAGAAAGCCTATGAGGACATATGTGAACAACAAAAGCAGCAGGACGCAATCCGTGCATACGGGAATCTTAAAGATGCATCACTCTTATATCAGATTCTTTCGGGAACAGGGGATCTTGTTGAAGGATGCTCTGATTCTTTGGCAACTGTTTTAAGACATCTGGACGGTGTACGGTTGCTCCTTATCCATAACGGAGGCAGCCCTTTCGATGGAGATTTGAAACCATACCTTCTACCTAATGGAGTCCACCTCTATTTTATCCTTCCTGGAGATATGGGGATACTCAATCAATTATCTTCAGATGACACTTATTTGGCTGTGGGAAATCCTTTGTCCGATATGGAAAGTCTTAAAGTTTGCTTTCCTATGTTGCGTAGAACGTTGCTCAGGCGATTGATAAGCCCGAAAACCCATC
Organism: Spirochaetales bacterium; assembly: GCA_003247345.1. Classification (GTDB taxonomy): domain Bacteria; phylum Spirochaetota; class Spirochaetia; order Sphaerochaetales; family Sphaerochaetaceae; genus Sphaerochaeta. The sequence continues at coordinate 1,366 of QJZS01000147.1, read as the reverse complement.
TCTTCTACCAAACTGATAAGCAAGATAATTCCTCTTCACTTTCTGATTTTACACAACATAACAAGGCATTGCTTGAGCAAAACCAGCTTGCCAAATTGCGGGAATTGATTCCAAATGAAGTGAATACACTTACCAGTGCCATCGCATTGGAACGTTATACTGCCTCATTGTTCGACTTGTTCAGAGAGTTCAAATTAAACGGGCAAGGATTTCCTTGGCAAGCCTATTCACCACTTTGGATTCTTGAACGATTTGACGGACGGGCAGAGTTGATTGAATATTTGCAAAGAGCTTTGGATTCAATTGTTTCGGAAAACAATGACTCCAGTCTTTCTCTTGTGGATCGGGTGAAAGCTTTTCTCGACTTCAACTATATGCATAGTGGGTTGAGTCTGGAAGCGATCGGACTTCGCGTATATGCACATCCAAATTATGTAAGTACAAAATTCAAGGAAGAAACCGACAAGACGGTAATTGCCTATCTAACTGAATTGAGATTGGAAAAAGCAAAGGCATTGCTTGAGTCTACCGAATTCTCCTGTGGTCAGATTGCTGTATCCGTTGGGTTCCAAGATCAGGGTTACTTCAGCAAATGTTTCAAGAAGCAGTATGGCTATCCTCCAACTGCCTGCCAGAATAAGAAAAGCTGAGAATTTTGCAAACAGGTTCTTAAAATCCTCCATAGCCGGGTAATTGCATTCTCCATACAATAAAGCATTGATGGAGGATACTATGATGAAAAGTCGAAAATTACCGCTTCTAATTCTGGCAATGATGCTCCTGTTCACGGTGTATGCACAAGGGTCAAGTGAAACCAGTGCGACAACAAAAAAGAAAGACGTAACCGTCTCAATTCTTTCTACTTGGGGAGGCGATTCTCCTGCCCCTACTGCTTTCAGAACCAAGCTTTCTGAAATTGATGCAGCTGACAATGGGATCAAGGTCGATCAAGAGATGATCGGTGATGAAACATCGTACTACAACAAGCTGCGCACGAAATTTGCAGTAGGCGAATTCCCAGACATCTTCTTGGATTTTGGTGGTGCCCGCTCGTATGATTATGTAAACAGTGGTGTACTTGTAGATCTGGCTCCTTACATGGCTGCTGACCCTACTTGGGGAAATGGCTTTGTAAGCGGTGTAGTTGACGATTGGAAATACGCTGACTATCCAGGTGCAGTATATGGTGTTCCAACCGCTTTCTATGTAGTCGGTATCTTCTACAATAAGGCAATCTTTGCTGACCTTGGACTTGAAATCCCCAAGACAATGGATGAGTTCACCAAAGTTTGTGATACCCTTCTTGCAAATGGAATTACCCCAATGCCAATGGGTGAAAAAGATATTTACCGTGCTGGTCACTTCC
>QJZS01000003.1 GCA_003247345.1 Spirochaetales bacterium | reverse complement strand
ATGTAATGCCCTGTAATAGCTGTCCCTGATAGTATTGGGTCCCATCGGCACACCAGCTATGGAGAAGATTCGATCACACTTTCCAGAAATCTTCGCGAGATTTTCTAATGTCTCCATCAAGCTTTTGGGAAGCGGGAGGTCCCTGGTATCGCCTTTCTTAGTGCTTTTCAATACCCCGTGTCGGTCAACACTGTGCTCTATATGAATGTACCCATCCCGAAGATCCGCAGGTCTTAATGCTCGGATTTCCCCGAGTCTCATTCCCGTACATGCAGCCAACAGAGATGCAGTGTAGGTGAGTGGATTGTCCCAGTATGACATATTTGTAAGAAGATCCTGGGCTTCTTCGAAGGAAAGTATTCCGCGTTGCCTGCTGTTGTTGGCCAAGGTTCTGACTTCCTCCAACATGACGGAGAATATAGAAAGGATATTGTTGGCGCTCTTTGGGGCAAGATGTTTCTTGGCCAAGAGAAAACGCTGCCACGCCTCGATTCTGTTTGAGTTGATCTTGGGGAGTAGGGCAGATTTGAAAGTAGGAAGAATGTATTTGTCCAACATCCTACGATTTTTATCTATATATTGTTCAGATAGGACTCGACCACGCTGTTTTACATACTCACAGTCTTTGGTCCACCAGTGCTTTGCGTATTCTCCCAATGTGAGGGATTTCTCTATCTCTTGCTTCTTGGGTATCAGCGAGTTTGTACGATAGAGTTCCATTGCGACAGCCATCGTCTGAGTCTTGGTCGTACACCCCGTGCAGTATTTCTTTCTCCGTCCGTCTTCATCATAGGCAATGTAATAGAAAATGACCTTTTTCCCGATTTTGCTTTTGTACAGCGTAAACGGTTCCCTTGCTCGCATATTCCCTCACTTTCAAATCTTACTGTGCACAGTGGCAAAAACAGGGCGAAAAATTGAAGCAAGGAAGCGGATAAAAGAAAAGGCAAACCCCGCTACAATTTCTTTGTAGTAAAAGGTTTGCCGTTTTCTGCCCAGAACAAGATTTGAACTTGCACAGGTGTGACCCCGCTAGGACCTGAACCTAGTGCGTCTACCAATTCCGCCATCTGGGCGCAGGGACAACTATAGAGTATTTATCAGTGTAATGTCAACAGGAAATAAGGACCGACGCCTGAGCTGTAATTGCATCTCCTGTACCCAATTCCCCAAGGATTCCCTCAGCAGTTTTTGCCTTTACAGAAATACAATTGACATCGATTTCCATTGCCTTTGCAAGCTGCTCTCTGATGGAATCAATGTGCTCTCTGAGCTTCGGTTTTTGAAGAATGAGAGTAGTATCAATATTAACAATGGAGTAGGGTGGCAAATCTTCTGTAATAACCTGTTTAAGTAGTGCAATGCTGTCGGCATCTTTGTAGGCAGGATCATTATCAGGGAAATGGGAACCAATATCGCCTTTGGCTAAGGCACCGAGAATTGCATCGATGATAGCATGCACAAGGACATCTCCGTCACTATGGGCAACTTCACCCTTTGTGCTGGGTATCTGAACACCGCCCAGGATGAGCTTTCTTCCTTCAGAGAGTCTATGCAAATCCCAACCGGTGCCGATACGCATCATGTTTGTTGCTCCCTTTTTACATCATCCATTGCATGTTGCAACGCTTGTGCTGCTTTTGCACTGCGCTTGCCTTGCTCAAGATTTTCCAGATACCTAACAATCTGTTGCTCAGCATCAGGAACATCTTCGATATAGGTAATCTTCCGATTTTCCCGATCTCCCTCGCAAATACCGACGGCTTGGCCATAATCGGTAAAGATTTCGGTATCGTCAACATAAGGAGTCCCATTATCCAGAGCAGCCTGATGAGCTTCCCAAATCTCAGGGTACTTGAAAATCTGAGGAGTCTGCACCCCTACCGCATGCGTACGATCAATATGATGGGTAATGACCCCGTTGTTATCAATAACCTTCAAAGCATCGGTTGCAGGAAGGGCAGGAACTGCCCCCTTGAACACCGTAGCAGTGGCAAGTGTTTTGATTACGAGATCGGGAGTAACAAAGCAACGTGCACCATCATGTATGGCAACATAGTCTACCGGCATATTCATGGAAACAAGCATCTTCAGTGCATTGAACACCGATTCCTGTCGATTGTTCCCGCCTTCTACCAGAATGATGGGAATCATATTCTGTTTCAATAAATCTTCAAGTGCTACAGCACATTGGTCAGCCAAACCTTCAGGATGGGTAACCAAAATTGCCTGACACCCAGGAACTTCAAGAAAGGGTGCGATAGCTCGGTAGAGTATCGTATGACCATCTATTGAAAGGTATTCTTTCTTGACTCCCAGTTGGTTGTTTGTATTAAAACGCTCGCTGCTGCCTGCAGCAGTAACAATTACAGCATGACTTGGGAATGACATGATTTATTTCTCCAGTTTGGAGAAAACGAGCATCTCTATCTCTTTTTTGTCTTTTTCCAAGGCAAATGAGGTCTCGTCAATCAACAAACGTAAGGCGTTGTCGTAGAGCTTCCGTTCTTGTACGGGAAGTTCCTTGATCTTACTGCGGTGATACAATGCTTGTACCACTTTTGCAATAGATGCAATGGATCCTTGTTTGAGAAGGTCAACATTCATCTGATACCGTGCTTTCCAGTCGACCGGCATTGGTTCATATTTGCTGGAAATTGATTCGATTGCCTGTTTTGCTTCTTTTTCCGGTACAATCGGCCTGATGCCCATTTCACCAGATTTATCCACAGGAATCATGACAGTCATATCCGAGATATCGAGGTAAATTACATAATACATCGTAGCTGCACCGCGGAACATGCGTTCCTCGATTCGCTTGATGATGCCTACGCCTTGGAGAGGATATACTACATGCTCCCCAACGGCAAATTGATTTTGGTCCTGTGGTGAATTCATAGTGGAAGTATACCCTATTTTTGGACTTAAAACAAGGAGACTCATGGGAAACTCTCTAGTCATGCTAATAGCCATTGAATATCGAAATACGGTATAGTTCAAACATGAAACACGATATACGACGCTGTGGTGTGCTGATGCACCCATCATCATTACCTTCCCCGCATGGCATTGGCTCCTTAGGGGAAGCTATATTCACATTTTTAGATCTTCTCAATGAAGCTAAAGTCACCTTGTGGCAAGTTCTTCCTCTTGGCCCAACTGGTTATGGAGACAGCCCTTATGCCGCACGTTCCACCTTTGCTGGAAATGAGTTGTTGATCAACCTCAGAACACTTGCCTACGATGGCTATTTGGAGCTTGAAGATGTGCTGTATCATCCTGAGTTCTCCAAGGATAGAGTCGATTATGGACAGGTTAGAGCATACAAAGAACCGCTTTTGAAGAAAGCTGCGAATACGTTCCTTACTGAAGCTGAAAGCGAAGAAAAGGATGCCTATAAGAAGTTTGTTGCTACCAACAGCTGGTGGCTTACAGACTATGCTCTGTACCAAGTCCTGTGCCGTGTCTATAACGACTCAAGATGGGCCGAAGGAAGTACGGCTCAGAGACAGTAAAGTCATTGCTAAATTACTTGTTGAGCATGCCGAAGAGATTGAAAACATCCAGGTACAACAGTACTTCTTTTTCTCCCAATGGGAGTCGGTAAAGAAATATGCCAATGATCTTGGAATTCAAATCATTGGAGATATTCCCATTTTTGTTGCACCGGACAGTGTGGATGCTTGGACAAACACACAGCTTTTGAAGATAGATGAGAATGGTAAACAAACCGTATCCAGTGGGGTACCACCAGATGCGTTCTCCGCAGAAGGACAGCTTTGGGGCAATCCCGTATATGACTGGGACGCGCACAAGAAAGAGAAGTTTGCCTGGTGGATCAAACGGATGCAAAAAGCCTTGGAACTGTGTGACATCGTCAGAATCGACCATTTTCGTGGATTCTCTGCC
>QJZS01000075.1 GCA_003247345.1 Spirochaetales bacterium | reverse complement strand
TAAAACTGCATATCCAAATAATTGAGGCAGTACGAAATGCCGTTGGAAAAAACTTTCTCCTTGCAGTACGACTGGGGGGTTGCGATTACGTAAAAAACGGCTCAACGATTGAAGATAGTGTGAAAGCGGCAATTTTGTTCGAAAAAGCTGGCATCGACTTGCTCGATATCTCCGGAGGGATATACGGATATTTACAATCAGAATTGCACGGGCCAGGGTTTTTTTCAGATATGACTGGCGCCATAAAGAAGGAAGTCTCAATTCCTGTTGTGCTTACAGGTGGCATTACTGACATAGAGAGTGCAGAATTGCTAATTCAAGAGAATAAAGCAGATCTGATAGGAGTAGGTAGGGCTATCTTAAAAGACTCCGACTGGGCTAAAAATAATATGATGATACCTAATAAATAACAATTTGGTGCACTGAGTCTAAGTTTCGCTACTTGTCGCCTACCTCATTGTCTTGGTATACTTATTACATTATGGATGACCCGTTACCTAGATTAGGGTGCTCAGACGAACACCCGTTTTATTTATCCAAGGCCTGGAGGTGTACATGCAAGTACAACTAACGGCCATCGTCATTTTGTTGATATTCTCTGCAGTATTCTCTGCTACGGAGACTGCCTTTACTTCGCTCTCCTTCATACAACTCAAAATATTGGAAAACAAAAAGACTCGTGCCTCACGACTGGTTTACAGACTTAGTCAAAAGCCTGATGAGTTGATCACCACGGTTCTCGTAGGAAACAACGTGGTCAATATTTCTGTTTCTGCATTGGTTACCACATTTGCCATCGAAACGTTTTCCAACCAAGCAGTTGGGTATGCTACAGGTATATTAACCTTAGTCATTCTAATTTTCGGTGAAATTACCCCTAAACAACTCGCTTTGACCCATAACATGAGAATAGCTGTGCTGATGGCGTATCCGTTACGCTTTCTTGAAATCATCCTGTTTCCTGTAGTATGGCTGCTCAGACATTTCTCAAGCATCATCACCAGGCTGTTCGCTGCTCATGCGGAACCGACCATAACAACTGAAGGCGTAATGCATATGGTTGATGCAGCTGAAAACGTAGGATTGGTGGACCAGTATGAGTCAGACCTCATGCAAAGAGCTATCCATTTCAGCGAAACACAGGTAAGAACCATCATGACACACCGAACCAATGTGTTTTGCGTCAGCGATGTCCTTACCATTCGTGATGCATTCCCCTCGATAGTAAAATCAGGATTCAGCCGTGTTCCTGTGTTTCACGGCAGTCCGGAAAACATCATAGGAATCGTTTTGGTCCGTGATATTTTGAAAGCACAATTGCAAAATAGAATGGCAAATTCCATTTCCTCAATCCTCAGGGATCCTATTTTTGTTCCCGAGCAGATGCATCTGGACGATGTCTTTTATCTCTTTAAAAAAGATAAGCTACAACAGGCGATCGTGTTGGATGAGTATGGTGGATTCAGCGGTGTCGTTACCATGGAAGACGTAGCGGAGCAACTGTTCGGAGAGTTGTATGATGAACATGAAAACCGCTTTCCTGATCGTATTGTAGAACGTGCTCAGAAGCCTGGAACATTCTTGGTTATGGCCGACACCCCATTTCAGCAAATGGTCGATGAATTGGACCTAAATTTTGAAACAACCAACCAGAGAACCAGTACGGTTGCAGCATACCTGCTTGATTTGATCGGGAACATCCCTGAAGAGGATGAGGTGGTTCAATCTCCGTTGGGTACCTTTCGTATTATCCATATGAAGGGTAACAGATTGGAGTCGGTAGAATTTTCGCCAACTGTGGACGACGGAACCCTTTAAGAAACGCTTTTATGCGTTGACTGAACCGCTATGCAAAGGTATGATTGCTCCCATGAGCAAATACCCTTTCCATGAAATTGAAACAAAATGGCAACGCTACTGGGAAGAAAACCAGAGTTTTGCCGTAACTGAGGATGAAAGCGTTCCCCAAGAGAAACGCATGTACGTATTGGACATGTTCCCCTATCCATCTGGGGCTGGGCTACACGTTGGACACCCTGAGGGCTACACAGCAACCGATATTTATTGCCGTTACCTACGCATGAACGGATACAATGTACTCCACCCCATGGGGTTTGATTCCTTTGGACTTCCTGCAGAGAACTATGCGATCAAGACAGGTACCCACCCAAAGGTAACCACCGAAAAAAATATCGAGAACTTCCGCAAACAGATCAAGAGTCTGGGTTTCAGTTATGACTGGAACAGAGAAGTCTCAACCCATAGTAGTGACTACTACCGCTGGACCCAGTGGATTTTCCTCCAACTCTTCAGAAAAGGGTTGGCTTACGAATCCCACACCCCTATCAACTGGTGTGACAATTGTAAGACTGGTTTGGCCAATGAAGAAGTTAAGGACGGAAAATGTGAACGTTGTGGTACTGTCGTAGTTCGCAAGAATATCCGCCAGTGGGTACTCAAGATTACTGAGTATGCTGACAAATTGCTTTCTGACCTGGATACATTGGAGTGGCCCGAATCAGTAAAGGCCATGCAGCAGAATTGGATTGGAAGAAGCGAAGGAGCGTCGGTCGTATTCACAGTCGATGGCCTGGATGCAGAACTTGAGGTATACACAACCCGCCCTGACACCCTCTTTGGTGCCACGTACATGGTTGTGGCTCCCGAGCATCCATTAGTTGCTCAACTTACAACCAAAGAACAAGAGAGTGCAGTCAACGCCTATCTAGACGCAAGTGCAAGAAAGAGTGATCTTGAACGTACTGATCTCGCCAAAGACAAAACTGGTGTATTCAGCGGCAGCTATGCCATCAATCCAGTGAATCAGAAAAAGATTCCTATCTGGATTGCCGATTATGTTTTGATCAGCTACGGAACAGGGGCCATCATGGCAGTTCCAGCACACGATACCCGTGACTGGGAGTTTGCAAAGAAATTTGATCTTCCGATCATTGAAGTACTGAAAAGTGAAATCAATGTACAGGAAGCAGCCTGGACCGAAGACGGTATCCACGTAAACAGCTCTTTCCTCGATGGTTTGAACAAAGAAGATGCAATCAAGGCAATGCTTGCTTGGTTGGAAGACAAGAAAGTCGGAACCAAAGCGATCAATTATAAGCTTCGTGACTGGATTTTCAGCCGTCAGCGTTACTGGGGCGAGCCGATTCCTTTGGTACACTGCCCCAAGTGTGGAACGGTAGAGGTTCCTGAAGATCAACTTCCTCTCCTGCTGCCTGAGGTTACCAGTTATGAACCAAGCGGAACAGGCGAAAGCCCTCTTGCAAAGATTGATGAATGGGTAAATACAACTTGTCCTGTTTGCGGTGGAAAAGCCAAAAGAGAAACCAACACCATGCCACAGTGGGCAGGTTCCTGCTGGTATTACCTTCGCTACCTTGACCCTAAAAACAGCGAGGCTTTCGTCAGTAAAGAAAAAGAACAGTATTGGATGCCTGTCGATTTGTATGTCGGTGGTGCAGAACATGCCGTCCTTCACCTTTTGTATGCCAGATTCTGGCACAAAGTCCTCTTTGATCTGGGGCTAGTTTCCACCGCCGAGCCGTTCAAACGTCTGGTAAACCAAGGTATGATCACAAGCTTTGCTTTCCAGAGGAAGGACAAGAGTTTGGTCCCGACCGATATGGTTGAAGAAACGGAGCCGGACGTATTTGTCGAGAAAGCTACGGGTGAAGTCCTGGAGCGTGTCGTCGCCAAAATGTCAAAAAGCTTGAAGAACGTCATCAATCCCGATGAAATCATCAGCGAATATGGTGCTGACTCCATGCGCATGTACGAGATGTTCATGGGCCCACTTGAAGTTTCAAAGCCTTGGGCGACCACTGGCCTTAATGGTATCTATCGCTTCCTCGATAGAGTCTGGAGATTGTACGAGGAACGAGTGATCACTGATGAGGCCCCGTCCAAAGAGTTGAACAAACTTTTGCACAAGACCATCAAAAAGGTCACCTATGATACTTCCTCACTCAACTTCAATACTGCCATCAGTCAGATGATGGTTATGGTCAATGAGTTGTATAAAACCGAGGAATTCCCCAAAGCTGTTGCAGAAGCACTCGTCAAGATGCTCGGTCCCTATGTCCCGCACCTTGCAGAAGAACTATGGCAACAGATGGGCAACACAGAAAGCCTGACCAAAATTTCCTGGCCGACCTATGAAGAAAAATTCACAGTCGACGAGGAAGTTGAATTGGTATTCCAGATCAATGGTAAAGTCAGAGCAAAAGAGACTGTCGCCAAAGGAATGGACAAGGCTGCTGCGCTGGAAATGGCAAAGCAGAATGAGAAAATCATTGGTTGGCTTGAAGGAAAGACAATTGTAAAAGAGATTGTGGTTCCAGATAAGCTGGTAAATATCGTAGTACGATAACAAACGGACAGGAGGTTCTGATGAACCTCCTGTTTTATTTTATACTATAAAAGTTATATAAGTTTCTGGTTTCAACCCAATACTTTCGCAAGTCCACCCCTGCTGGTTTCTCTGTACAAAGAGGGCAAGGCTTGGCCGGTTTCCATCATTACCTCAATGACACTGTCAAAAGAGACCTTGTGCCTTCCGTCGCCTAAAAGCGCATAGGTACAGTGGTCGAGTGAACGCATGGTAGCAAGAGCATTCCTTTCAATACAAGGAATCTGCACCAAGCCTCGCATAGGGTCGCAGGTAAGACCCAGATGGTGTTCCAATCCCATCTCTGCAGCATATTCAATTTGGAATATTGAACCGCCGAGCAACTGAGTAGCTGCTGCTCCAGCCATTGCGCAGGCAACTCCGATCTCACCCTGGCATCCGACTTCCGCTCCACTTATCGAACCGTTTGTTTTCACGACGTTGCCTATGATACCGGCGGTCAAAAGTGCTCGAAGAATACGAATCTTTGGGAATTTATATTGTTTTGCCATGTAGTACAAAACACCTGGAAGAACCCCGCAACTTCCACAAGTAGGAGCGGTAACGATCTTTCCACCTGCAGCATTCTCTTCACTGACAGCAAGGGCATAACTGATGGCAAACGCAGGATTTCCCATTGCAGCCGTGAATTCCCCTGCTTTGGAGTTGAATTGGCTGGCTTTCCTTGCTAATTTCAATCCTCCGGGAAGTACGCCCTCTGCATTCACCCCATTCTCAATTGACTGGCACATGACAGACCAAATTTCTTCCATATAGGAAAGAATTTCCGAATCCTCAAACTCCAAGGCGAATTCCCAGATTTGCATACCCTCTTCCGAGCAATAGTCTAGGATTTGTCGCATCTTGGAATAGGATTTGGGATATACCTCTTTGACAGTATCTTCCTCCTGTCCCTCGATGACAATTTTTCCGCCGCCAACGCTGTAATAGGTCTGCTCCGCTTGGAGTGATCCATCGTCATTCAAGGCTCTTAGGGTCAAGGCATTGGGATGAAAAGGCTTTTCTATCTCAGGGTACCATACGATTTCAACGTGTTTACCTTCCGCACCAAATACAGTGCGCAAGGCTTTATCAGTCAAGTGTCCTTTTCCTGTAGCCGCCAGGCTACCAAATAGGTCAGCTTCAAAATGTTGAGCCTGCAAATGCAGGGATAAAAAATGTTGGGCTGCCGAACGGGGACCCATTGTATGACTACTTGAAGGACCATATCCGATTCTGTAGAGTTCTCTCAAAGATTCCATGGCCAAACTCTACTGGTTTCTCTAAAAAATGGGAAGTCAGTTGTTACCAGAAAGGGGATTGCCTCAAACTCATCAGATATTTTTGATTTTTTAGGTCTACAAAAAGAGTAATACAGAGCGAATCCTCACGATTAAGAAATCGTTGTACACCACCCTCGGTAAGCAAGGCTGCCTCTTTTCCCCAATAGCTCCAAAACGGCTTTTGACTTTCACGTTCAGGAACCCAATATCCTTGGGGAAGCTCTGATAAGGTGATTACCATCTTTTCGTATGGAACTATCTGTTCATCGACTCCATTAAGCAGAGACAAAACCAAAGCTTTTCCATCAACAAGCGAGGCATCTCCAATTAGAGAATCAAGATAGGGGGCATTGATATTGCTCACAGCCTCTGGATTGTAGGAATAATTGTCCAGCAATAGTTTAGCCAAAGCACCCTTTTCCTGGGTAAGAGAGACAGTCTTAGTACCCGAAGGCACATAAAACCCTCCATACGGATAGAGATATGAAAGAGGATATACACAGAAAACTGTCAAACAATCGCGTCTGATCACAACTTCACAAGAGTATTGGCCTTTCGGTATGTGTACATGTTTTAAATTTCCCCGACCATCAGTATATACAAGGGTAGCCCAAAGCGGGGTATGGGAAGCCTTCTGCCATTGATGGGTTGGAGGAAATACAACGGTGACGGTACGTTCATAGAGGATATTTGCCTCACAGGCAGTACAAAGACAAAGTGCCAGGTATACGAGAAAGACTTTCACACCAATGAAGGGTCAGAGATACCCTTCCTGCTTCAGCTGTTCTTTGTAGGATATTCGCCAGTCAGAAAACAGAGATTTTACCGTATCACTCTTATAATCTGCATAGGTCCAAGGAAAGCTTTGGAACTGCTTTTTGGCATAGAGCAAGGTAAGCTCTGCATAAATACCATCAAAGAGCGGAATCCGATGGGAACGATTCTTGGTAGTCGCCAAAATAAGATTAGCCAAACTCAGTAATCCAGGATCCAGATTCACCCTCCTGCCTCCATCTTGGTTGCAGTAGGTTTTCTCCAGATCATCGGTCTGTCTCTTGATTGCAGACAAGGAAGAAGGATCAATCAGGTTTTGAAAACTGATATAGAAACGATATGGATTTCTTCCCATCTCCTGATCATAATAATCGGTATAGGAAAAAGGGACCGGCTCTGTCTCTTCCAAAACCGGGCCGTAGAGCTTTTTCAAGGATTCCTTCACACCAGAGAGCAACGACAAATCAGAGACAAGAAGGCCCATGATCAGACGCTGCGGTGTGAAGGAAAGTTCCTTACCCATATCAGAGAGTGCTGGAATAGGTTCCGAGAACCCTGACAGAGTGGCAGATTCCATTCAGTTCTTCCAAAGCAACTTTGAACGCACCGTCATCTCCCAGTTCAGTCTCTACAAAGAAAGAATATTCCCATGGTTTTCCAGGAATCGGGCGGCTTTCCAGCTTTTTCATATTCAATCCATGCTTGGTCAGAACCAGCAAGGCTTCGAACAAGGAGCCCGGACGGTCAGGAACCGTGAATCGCAGGGAAGCTCTATTGGGTTGTCCGGCAGAACGGAAGATATCACTTCTCTCTTCCCTACAAATGATATAGAAACGGGTATAGTTGCTCGAATTGCTTTCAATTCCCTCTTCCAGAATTTCCATCCCATAGACTTTTGCAGCAGTCATTCCTGCAATAGCAGCCTTGGTCACATCTCCGCTTTCTTTTACAAAAGCTACAGCCCCAGCAGTGTCGAAGAAAGGAATAGCCTTGGCATGTTTCATCTGGTTATTCAAGTAATCCTGACATTGGGCCAAACCTTGGGGATGGGTATATATCTCTTTGAGATCTTCCTTCTTTGCACCTGGAAAGCCGATTAGATTATGGATAATCCTGATTTGTTGTTCCCCAACAACCTCAATTGCAGGATAGCGATCAAGCAGGTCGAGATTTTCAAACAACGTTCCCCCAAGGGTATTTTCCATGGGAATCACACCGTAGGCGGCATCACCATTCATTACTGCCTCAAAGACAGTACCGAAGGACTTGCAAGGAAGAACCTTTGTCTTCTCATCAAAAGCACGCTGGATGGCTAATTGGCTGTATGCACCCTTTTCTCCTTGGAATGCTACGACCAACTCTCCTTTCTCTACAACTTTTTGCTTTGCTTCGGAAATCGTCTTTACGCTCAGCCTTGGGATTCGCTCCAAAGATTTGCCTACAACCGGGCTAAGAGCCTGGATATCTCTCATAAGCTTTTCAAACTGCGAAGGGTATAAGGATTGAGGTCCGTCACTTAAAGCTTTTTCTGGATGATCATGTACTTCAACGATAAGACCGGAAGCTCCACTTGCAATAAGGGCAAGGCTCATGGGACTTACCATATCCCTGACTCCGGTTGCGTGGCTGGGATCGCCAATGACCGGTAAGTGTGTCATTTTTTGCACCATGGGGATGGCTGAGACATCAAGGGTATTGCGGGTAGCCCTTTCATAAGTACGGATACCTCGTTCGCAGAGCACAACCTGATCGGTTCCACTGCTCATCAGATACTCGGCTGCCATCAACCACTCTTCAATGGTTGCGCAAAGTCCACGTTTAAGCAGAACCGGCATGCCGGTCTTACCGACAGCTTTCAGCAATTCAAAGTTCTGCATGTTCCTTGCCCCAATCTGGAACATATCGATATATTTCATCATCAGATCTACATCAGAGGGGTTCACGATTTCAGTGGTAATCGGCATGCCGAATTTCTCACCGGCTTCCTTCAAATATTTCAAGCCTTCCTCACCCAAACCTTGGAAAGCATAAGGACTGGTTCTCGGCTTAAAGGCACCACCACGCAGAATTACAGCTCCTGCATCTCGTACTGCTTCTGCTATGCTCATAATCTGCTCTCGGGACTCAACCGCACAAGGTCCGGCCATCATGACGATTCGGTTTCCCCCAATCTTCACATTGCCGACTGTTACGATCGTATCTTCTTTTTTGAGTTCTCTGGAAGCCAGCTTATAAGGCTTGCTGATGGGAATGACTTTTCCCACACCTTCGAGCATTTCAACTTCACGAGCATCCACCGTACTACGGCCGACTGCTCCGAAGATAGTCTCTTCTTGGCCGACAATTTCTTTTACGGTATAGCCCTTTTCGACGAGGAACGAACGAATCGCTTCCTTTTGGATATCCCCAATGTGTTTCTTCAGTACGATAATCATGGCAATACGCTAGAGTGTTACACCAAAAAAATCAAGTAATCATTGTCTTTTTCTCCTTCCTCTGTTAATGGGAAAGTTAAAAGATAATTGAAATGGTAACCATGAATTTTGATGCTGGTGAAATAGCAATTTTTTTACAAACTAGATTTTGAAAATCGACTTAATCATATTGATATTGCCATATGCGGAGTAGGATGATACGGTTCAAATGCATAAAGACTAAACATCTATTTAATGAGGTTCTATCATGCGAATGTATATTATCCGACATGCTGAAAGCGAAGCAAATGTAGCACACGTTTTTGCCGGACAAATGGATTATCCGCTTTCAGATAAAGGTAAACAGGATGCAATTCTGATTGCTCAGTGGTTTACTTCTCGATTTACTCTTAAAAGTATATATTGCTCTCCACTTCTCAGAGCAAGGCAGACTGCACAACCCTTTAGAATCTCTCGATCAATACCTTTTGTTGAAGATCAAAGATTAGCTGAACAAAATCTTGGAATCTTTCAAGGAACAACATATGAGGACGCTAAAAAGAATCCCCTATATATAAAGGACAGCATGCAAAGATGGGAATGGCAGGTACCTTCAGGTGAGTCATACAAAGATATGGCAATCCGAATTGAATCATTTTTTTCTACTCTTGATCCCAATCAAGCAGATTGCTTGATCGTTACCCATGGGGCAGCGATGCGAATCATGAGAGGCGTATTGGAAAACACGTTACCTATATACCCAGAGAGGATTCCAAGTAATGGGGAAATATGGGAAATTGATTTCAAGGGTATTGGCAAAAGCCATGAAATTAAATCTCTATTTGCTGATAATTTAGAATATGGACATCATAATGTCTAATATGCTTCAAATAATATAATTTCTAAAATTTGTAACAATCATTGTCTTTTCCTCCGTTCCGTGATAAGAAAAAAAGCCATGGAAGAAACATATTGGGATACCGTATTTGCCAATTTCAGAGAAGCAATTGCACATGAAGAAGAAACACTTCCCTCAGTTTCCTTGATTGCCGAAAAAGAGGGCAGCCCTTTTCAGATTCTAATTGCGACCTTGATCTCGTTAAGGACCAAGGATGAGGTGACCTTAGCTGCAAGTAAACGTCTGTTTGCCTTGGCAAAAGATCCTCAATCTATGGTCGAAATATCCGAAGAATCAATTCAGAAAGCCATCTATCCTGCAGGGTTTTACAAAACTAAGGCCAAAAACATCAAACTCATCAGTGAGATTCTCTTGAAAGAATACCAAGGAGAAGTTCCGAATGACCAAGCTAAGCTGATGGAACTTCCGGGAGTAGGCATCAAAACTGCAAATTTAACGTTGAATCTTGGGTTTCAAATAGAAGCCATCTGTGTGGACTCTCATGTCCACCAAATTGCAAACAGGATGGGATGGGTACAAACAAATACCCCCGAGCAGACAGAACAAGCTCTGCAACCTGTAATGCCACGTAGGTTTTGGATTCCACTCAATGAATTATTGGTACGGTATGGACAGTTGATTTGTACCCCGGTCAGCCCACATTGCAGCAAGTGCCCAGAATCAGGCACCTGCCCTAAAGTGGGGGTTACTCGGTCTCGTTAGAATACTTGTTTAACGATTCCTGCAACCGTATCAGCTTTCCCAAGTGTATAGAAGTGCACACCAGGCGCGCCATGGGCAATCAAATCCTTGGCTTGCCTTGTGCACCAATCTGACCCGATTTCCTTGATTTCCGACAATTTCTTTGCACGTGTGAGTAAATCTACTAACTCATCAGGGAAATCCACATGGAATGTCTGAGGGATGGTGGCAAGATCACGCTTACTGCCAATCGGTTTGATACCGGGAATAATAGGAACGGTAATGCCGGCCTTTCTGCAGTCATCTACAAATCGGTAATAGACCTCATTGTTGAAAAACATCTGGGTCACAATATATTGGGCACCGCTATCGACTTTCTTCTTGAGCATCTGCATATCGTAGGAAAGATTTGGAGCTTCCGCATGTTTTTCAGGATACCCCGCCACACCGGTACAGAAATGGGTCTTCTGTGCGTTCTGCAACTGATCATCCAAGTATTTGCCCTCATTAAGCCTAGCAATTTGAGCAACCAAGTCAGAGGAGTGGTCATAGCCGCCATTCACTGACATGAATCGCTTCTCCCCGGCTGGGGGATCTCCGCGAAGTGCAAGAATATTCTCAATGCCAAGGAAGTTGAGCTCTACCAAAGCATCTTCTAGTTGATCGGCACTCATGCCTCCACAGATAAGGTGTGCTACGACCGGAATCTGGAAGGTATACTGGATCAAAGCTGAAAGGGCAACTGTTCCCGGTCTCTTATGTACCGTTCTCCGTTCCAACAAACCATCCTCGCGTTCAGTGTAGACCACCTCCTGCTGGTGGTTGGTCACATTGATGTATGCTGGTTCGAATTCACTGAGCATACGTACGTTATCTAGTAAGGTCTGGACGTTTCCTCCCTTCAAAGGGGGAACCAATTCAAACGTAAATAGGGGTTTCTTTGCCTCATTGAGGATGTCGATTACTTGCATGGCCTCAGTATTCCATACCACTGAGCAGTGTGGCAAGCGTCTGCCTGTCCAAACCTTTTCGTTTCGCATACAGAGATAGTTGCTCGTCGCTGACACCCTTCATCCCAAAGTATCGGATTTTGTCTCCTGCTATGAGCATTCCACATACAGAGGAAGGAGGATTCATTGCATAGCTCTCTGTCAACATGACCCCAATATTCCTCGTTGCATCCAATAAGGAGAACAAGGTACCTTTTTCACTATGGTCATTCCAGGAAGGATACCCTGGGGCCGGGCGGAGGTAGGTAGGTTCTTCACATTCCCACATTTGGAGGATCAACTGCTGTGCCTTCTCTGCCAGAGCTTCAGCCAAACGATCGGCAAGCAATTTCAGAGAAAGATGAGTCATCGTATCCCCTTCTGCTTCCAGTTTGCTGAGATATGGGGCAAGAGAGAGAGAAGAAGTTGAAACGAACAGGCCAACCGTATCATCTTTTGCAATATAGTCTGCAAGACAGAGACCAGACTCCTCATTGCGAAGGAAATAGAACGACTCTTTTCCAACCTTCACTTGCAATCGATCACTGGAAGCAGGAAATACTCCATATACTACTTTGCTACCTGTTTCAAAAAGATCTCTGATATCAGGCCTGGAAAGAAGTTCTTTTGCTTGTGCTATGAGATTCTTTCCCTCATCAGAAGAAGAGGGAACTTTCCAAGCGGCACAGTACATACTCCAATTTATCAAAGCAATGACTTCATCAAGGTCTATGGTTTCAAATGTTCTGACCCCATAATTCTTTGCTTTCGTTCCCTGCTCTTTTTGTTCTTGTTTCTTGATTGCTGCGTCATACAAACCTGTTTGTTGGCTTGCTGGTTTTGCATCCTGATGGCCATCCTTCAATGCTTGGTACCGCCTCTCTATCTCAGAAAGGAAGGTAAGTCTGTTGGGGCCTACCACCTCATTGGCGGCAAGAGCCATGGCAGAAGCGTCTTTAGTTTGGATGACAGGGTTGGAATAAAGCCCGGAAAGCTTGACTGCTGTATGGAGCTCACTGGTGGTAGCCCCTCCTACGAAGATGGGAACTTTGCATCCCTTTTCTTCAAACAGTTTGATTACTACTTCCATTTCCTTAAGTGAAGGCGTAATGAGACCGCTGAGTCCCACAAGGTCTGCCTTATGTTCTTTTGCTGCCTCATAAATCGTCTGGGCTTGGACCATCACCCCAAGGTCAATAACTTCGAATCCGTTACAGCGCAAGATAAGATTTACGATATTCTTGCCGATATCATGCACATCACCTTTGACGGTAGCCATTACCGCAATTTTCTTTGTTTGATTGCCTGTTTCCTCAAGATTCTGCTGTAGATACTCAGTAATCCTTGGTTGTAGGATATCAACGGCTAGTTTCATGGTGCGAGCACTTCTTACTACCTGAGGTAGGAACAGCTTGCCCTTTCCGAACAACTTACCGACTTCCTTCATGCCATCCATCAGGGGACCTTCCACCAAGGAAAGAGGATTTACCTCAACCAATTCAGCTAGATCTTTTTCAAGATAGGTATGCTCACCGGATAGCACCGCATCATACAACCGTTCGGTTGCAGTTCGAGAGGATCGGTCGACAGGCTTCTTTTTCGGTTGCGTATCCTCTTGCATGGTCAATGCAAGTGCGATGAGCTGGGCTCGAATATCTGCAAGATCACCACCAGTTGCCAACAAAGCATTTTCAATGGTGGTTCGTACCTTATTGTTCAAAGTTTGAACATCAACAAGGGAAGCAGGATTGATGATAGCCATATCTAAATCAGCAAGTTGTAAAAGCAATGAGTGCATGGCTGATCGCAAGGTGTCATTTCCGCGGAATGAGAAGGAAAGATTGCTGACTCCTCCACTGGTATGGCATGCCGGATAGAGCCTTTTCAATTCCCGTGTTGCCATGATGAAATCGCGGGCATAGGTATCATGCTCTTCAATACCGGTTGCAATAGAGAGGACGTTAGCATCAAAGATAATATCCTCTTCGTTGATTCCCGCTTTGATAAGTAAATCGTAGCTGCGTTTTGCTATCGCTATTTTCCTTTCATAGGTAGCAGCTTGGCCATCCTCATCAAAAAGCATTACGACCATCGCATGGCCAAATTTTGCAATTTGTCTTGCATGTGAGAGGAAAATCTCTT
>QJZS01000081.1 GCA_003247345.1 Spirochaetales bacterium | reverse complement strand
GCAATCCCCTTAAGCACAGTCATCAAGGCATAGATCCTTGCACTGACGGTTGATTCCGACAGTACAGAGATATTGGTGGGATGAATGATGAAATAGACCAGCTCTCCGTATGCGGTTTTGATACTGTAGTCCGTGAGATCATCGATACCAATGAGTTCTCTTGTGGACTGCTTCTGTTTTTCTTTCTGTCGATTATTTTTCAAATTTAGAACCTCCATTCATAAAGCTGTTGTTTAAAAATAAAAAAGGCACCGGCATAACGGATGAAATCCAGAATGCTGGTATCTTCGAATCGAATGGATAAAAAGGCATAGGCTGCTGTTATTACGATTGGAATCATGATGCCCAGCTGCGCTAAGGCAAAGACAGAAATCAGGAGTCCAACGCCGATAATTCCAATGTCTCTAAGCTCCCAAAGCCATAAAGTTGCTTTCGCTTTTAAATTGTCAGGGTACATATACATCCTTATCACCTCTCCTCTATTTTGGTATTGCCTGTGCTATCGTTCTTGTCGTGTTCACCGCTGCCTGAGCTGTATAAACCGCACTCATTACATTTGCTTTGGTCGAAGTGTCTAGACCAAATGCACCTGCAATCCTTGGCACTTCTCCTGCTGAAAGCATCAGCCCAAGGCCAAGCAAGGCGTGATCTTTCACGACCATAAGTCCAGCAGTCAAGATGGTCGCCTGTAGGAAAGTAGTCAAACACAGTCCGATGATTTGCTTCGTCCATTGGATGAATCCATCGATGTAACCCCTTGGTACTGAGAACATATATAAGCTTCCGACCGCAATCTGTATGAGCAGAATTCCTCCTCGCTTAAGGTTTGCGAAAAACACCTTGATGACCGCATATCCCATGAGGATTACAATAAAGAGTCCCATGATTGGGCTGGTAATTGTTGAAAGTCCTCCAAACACGCCAGCACTTCCAATCATTGAGACATCATTTATCTTTCCAAGTTCTCCAATGATGCTGTTGGCAAGATTACCAACTCCATTTCCATGTCCAGTAAGACCATTGGCTAAACTCGATTGTAGATTTACTGAAAGCTTGTATAGCTCTATGGGTGCTGTTGTAAACAGGCTTACTGCCATAAACCCCTTAATGGCATTGAGTGCAGCATCCTTAACGCTTCCTCTTCCATACTGATATTCAATTCCAGTTTCAAAACACGATACGACAAGCCCTATTCCGTAAAGAGCCCAAGCTAGATACGAAAAGAACAGAACGATACTCTGCACCCAAGTCATATCAAATAGTTCGACTCCCATGTTGCCCATCTGGGCAAAGAAATCCGCAAGGAAACCAACCAGATGGCCATAAAACCAGCTGATGATCTGGTCCATCACATCTCCCATGACAAAATCCCATATAAACAATGACGGATCCCTCCTTTCAAAAAGAGTAAAGGCATGCCGCTATTAAACGACATGCCTGTTCTTACATCTGTTGGTTCATAGTCAAACCACTTTCGAGTTCTTGATCTTGATCTTTAAACAGCTCTGCATACTCCTTTACCGAATTGGAGAACGTCTTATAGTCTGATGCCGTTGGTTCGTAAGCATACCATTCCGCAGTTCCGTTGTAGACCCAAACATGAGGCTCCATTCCTTCTCTGAAGTTTGGATGACTCAGCTTCTTCTTGCCCCAGATATCCGTGAATTTCAGAACCAGCGAATCAATCACGCCATCCCTTTTATCAAGCACTGTGGCTTTGATGCCTTCATATTTCAGATGCGTTCCCATCGTTACAAATTCAAGCTTCATCCTTGTTTTATCACCCAAGGTTCCATAACAGGCTTTACCAATGAAATTCACATGTTCAAAACCGTTGTTCTTCTCGAAAAACTTCCGTAGTTCCTGTTCAAAAAAGTTCATTCCCATGCCTCCTTTACATTCCAAGAATAGTCCAAATATACGTTGGCGCTGTCAGTGTAAACACAAGACATGCAAACAGTATCGCAGGTGCTGCCCATTCAAACTGGCCATGCTTTCGGTAATCGAAGTAGGCCATCCCCAACTTAGCAAAGAAAAAAACCGCGAGAATAAGGTCGATTGCTGGGAAGACAACCTTATTCACCACGGTCTTGATCTGGCTGGATGCATCTGTCCAAGTGCTCTGGATTGCTCCGGCAACATCTCCGCTCCCCGATGCATACGCTGTTGCAGTAAACATCAAGGAACACAGCATTACCAAGCAAATGAGCATCATAATTTTTCTATATTTTTTCATTAAGTTGATCCACCTTTCGTTTGTTTTTAAGGTTTTAGCGGTGCTATGTGCCAGTCGCTCCAAAGGTTTCCCTCAATCGTCAATGCATCTGTTAAATTCGAAGACAGCATTCCCGACGGTGTCCAAGCATCAATGACCCAAGTATTCACCTCATAAGATCCATCCGGCATCCATATTGGTGTGAAATGTGTTCGGTTCTTATAGGTGCTGTAAGAGTTCTTTTGAAATGCAAACTTGGCTGTTGAACCACTTTGAAGTCGCTCTAGAAGTCGCCAATAGGTCTTATACTGAAATTCTGGGAAGTAGGAAACTGCATTTTGCGGATTGGTGACTGCTGAGCTCTGGTTGGTGCTGATGGATGCTGTTATGGTTTCATTGATACCATAACCGCTCTTCATCGACCGTCCTCTCGCAGTTGGGTTATTGCTATCACACACAATACTCATGCTTGGGTTTAAAACTGCTTGGTACTGATTCAGATCAAATTCCCACCAGCCTCGGTCAACCCAATTTGAGACCCAGTAACTGCTTGAATGATGGTGACCCTCACTGTCTGTCCAAGAATCTCTTTCCCAATGACCTTCGTCGACCCAGTATTCCTGCCACCATGGGCGCCAGATACTCCAATCAGCTCTTTCCTTTTCTGCTCTTGTTGGCACAGAAGCTCTGATAAATCCATCGTTTCTGTCATCAGCAACAGGATTCGGTGGAGGATTCTTATTAAGATCAACGATTTTCACATGAATCGTTGACTTGGACGTGTTGCCCGGACCGCTTACATTTACTTGAATATCCATTGTTTTGGGGGTTGAAGGTGTGTGCCATTTCACCCACGCCAGCTGTGAATCTCCGCTTGGATAGAAAACATTTCCGACATTGTAGGTTGTCCCTGCGATTGTAAAACTCACGCGAGTCGGATGATCTGGATCCGATTGCCCTCCGCTTACTGTAACAGCAGTAATAACATCGGTATCCACTCTATACTCATAGTCGAATGTGCTTACCACAACTTCTTCAGGCAGCTCCTTGAACCTTACAATACCAAGCCCCAGCGAAGACTTTATATCTGAGTCTGAAGCTGCGGTGGTTCTGCTTCCACTCCATGCCGGGTACCCTAAATCAGATACCTCAAGGAACATGGCAAGCGGTAGGTTTTTATGAGTCAGTGAGACCATACGTCTTCTGAGCAATCCATTAACAGCCTCATCATACATGGCTGCTTCTGTAGCCGTGGTTGCAATCATCACTCCTTCAAATTTATAATAGGCCATTGGTTCGAGAAGCAGTTTATAGTCTCCATTGATTAGAAGGTCATAACTCATTCCGGTCTGATTTGATACCAACTTGATTAGATACTCTGAACAAAAGTACTTTTTAATTTCATCAATGTTATTGCTGCCATTAGTGCTTATAATCTTGGGCATAGATTGGCTCGGTTT
>QJZS01000001.1 GCA_003247345.1 Spirochaetales bacterium | reverse complement strand
TTACTCGACAAAGCCAACAATCACGTGCATAATGTATATAGTTATATACAACTAAAAGAGGTTGAAATTGTTCTATATTGAAAGGAACTCTCCAGTTCCAGTGTACTATCAGGTAATGGGAGATATAAAAACCCGCATCAGAAACAACGAATGGGGTCCAAAAGACAAGCTCCCGACTGAGATTGAATTATCAGATTATTACGGAATCAGCAGAATCACACTTCGCCAGGCGATTACCGAATTGATCAAAGAAGGGTTGCTGATTAAAAGAAGAGGATCCGGAACATTTATCAATGAACTGAAGATTCCTATGGTAACGACGCTCAGCTACTCGCTTTCTACTACCGATGCCCGGAGTCATAAGCACATTGAAACTACGATTCTCGATCAGATGAAGCTTGTTCCAACAGAATCAGTAATCAGAAAGAAGCTCAAACTCGAAGAGGGAGAATCCGTAATTTACATCAAACGCCTTATTTCCATCGAGAAGTCCCCGGTGGCTGTAAGTAGAGCCTACATTCCTTTGCGCCTCGTTCCTGATTTGGATAAAAAAGCCTTGTTGAACAACTCAATTTCCCAATCCTTAAAAAAATATTACGAACTTGAACCGATTTTGGTAAAAGACAATCTTGAGGCAGTTCGTGCCACACAGGCTGAAAGCCGTATTTTGAACAATCCAATCGATTCACCGTTGATGCTTGTTGAAGGTCTCTCTTTTTATGCCGAAGACAAGCCTCTGGAATATTCGTATACGTTATGGACAGGGGATTCTGTACGCTTTGAGATCTTACTGGAAAGAGGCTATCAAGGCCTTAGACCTCTGATACATTGAATATTAAACTAGGAGCAATACATGGATAAACTCAAGCCGATGGAAGCTAGAATAGCTATCTGGAATGAACTAAGAAAAGTAGCAAAGCCCGATTCACGATTCAGCTGGGAATTCAGCGAATTTATTACCGATTACGAGGGTAGCGAACAAGGTGCTGAATTGCTCAGCCAAACTGAAATTTATAAGAATTCCAAAGTAATTTTCATAACGCCTGATAACAATCTGGAGAAATTCAGAGAAATTGCTTTTTTAGATAAGAAAACCGTGGTAATGACAAACTACGGAATTACTCGTGGATTCTTTCTCATCAAACCAGAGTTTATCCCTGAAGGAAAAGAGGAAGTCGCTTCCCTTCTAGATGGGGTCGGCCGTTATTGGAAACACCAGACTCTTGCCCAGCTCAAGGAAAGTGTCGGAAAAATCGATATGATGGTTACCGGTGCTTCAGCGATTACCCCAAGCGGGATTCGCTTTGGTAAGGGACATGGATATTTCGACTTGGAATGGGCCATGACCTTTACGATGGGCTTGGTAGATGTAAACACTCCTGTCTTTGGTGCTGGCCATGATTGCCAAGTTGTTGATGTGGATGTAGAGCCAAATCAATATGACACTGCCATTGATTACATCGTAACGCCGACAAGAGTTATCAAGACTAGAAACGAATTCCCCAAGCCTACAGAAGGAATTATCTGGGATCTATTGGATCCTGAAATGAGAAGAGTAATTCCCCCTGTTCAGGAAATGTGGGCAAAGTTCTTCTGCAAATAGAACATTAGCAAACCAAAAAGCGGAGGCATAAGTCTCCGCTTTTCTTGTGACAAATTGATACGTTTTACTCTTTTGAATAGATGACCGGGGTCTTGTAGAGCCACTGATTCCAAAGGTCATCTTTCGAAAGAAGCTCAGCCATGAAATGAGCTACCTGTATTCTACTGGTCTTTCCTGGATCTGAGAGCGGATTCCGTTGTTTGGTTTCAAAGAGTTCATAATCTTCTACCGTAGGTTTGTCGATGAGTGAATCAGGTCGTACTGCCACCCATTCAAGGCCAGCCCCTGATCCTAGATTTTCCACCAGATAATCCCCGGCGAGCATATTGTCCTTATGCGGGGGCAAAAGAAGTTTCAAAAGGCCGAATATGAAAGCATCTTTTCCTTTTAGAGCCTCACCTATCTTTCGGTTTGTATAGGCGGTAGTACTCATAAGAATGAGACGCTTTGGATTCGCTTTGGACTCAGCAATCCCGCATATTTTTGTAACTAGGTTGTAAACCAATCTATGCGGAGGTCCAAACATGCCTTTGAAGGTAATGTTATGGCCTAGGCAGCAGATAACAGCAGAACAGTCAGATACGAGCTGTGTCATCTGGTTCAGGTCATACGCATCGATGTTTCCCCGGACCATTTCGACAAGTTCATTCTCTTTATACGAGTCCAGAACTGTACTTTTGTCCCGAACCACGACTTTGATCGGAAAATTTCTCTCCACTAATTGGGAAACGACGAGTCTCCCGGTTGCACCACTGGCACCTACAACAAGAGTTTTCATAACTTATTATAGCACATATAATTTTATACTCGTTACTCTTCCTTTTTCTTAGTCTTACCCAAGAAAAGCAGTACAAAAAAGATAAGGAAGATCACTACAAAGATTGCCAACATGCCCTTCCCCATCAGTATCAGTGAAGTATTGAATAATGATTGCATGACCTTCCTCCTAAATCATACCCGGCACAAGACCGAGAATGACACCACCGGCAATAACCGATGCGATCTGTCCTGCGACATTCGCCCCAACGGCATGCATGAGCAAATGGTTTTGGGAATCAGCTTGCAATCCCATACGTTGGATGACTCTTGCCGACATGGGAAAGGCAGAAATACCAGCTGCCCCTACCATTGGATTGACCTTATTCTTTACAAACAGATTGAGAATCTTCGCAAATACCACCCCCGCTATGGAATCGAAAATGAAAGCCAACAAGCCAAGGCCCATAATCATAATGGTCTGGAGTGTCACAAATGTCTCGGCTTTCATCGTGGACGCAATGGTAATACCCAACAATAAGGTGATGAGATTCACCAAGACGGTTTGTGCTGCAGTGGATAGCGTATCAAGTACGGTACACTCCCTGATAAGATTGCCGAACATCAACATCCCAACCAGAGATACTGAGGCAGGGGCAACATAGCCGGAGACTATGGTAACGATGATAGGGAATAATATCTTTGCCCGTTTCGATACCGAGCGTGGATTATACGGCATCTTGATCATCCGCTCTTTCTTCGTAGTCACCAGCTTGATGGCAAACGGCTGGATGATCGGAACCAAGGCCATATATGAATAGGCGGCAATGGCGATGGGGCCAATATACTTGCTTCCCAATACTTGGGAAACCAATATGGAAGTCGGCCCATCCGCGGCTCCTATGATCCCGATGGAAGCTGCATCCGAAAGACTGAACCCAAGCAAGGTTGCAAGGCTGATTGTGGCAAAAATCCCCCATTGGGCAGCAGCTCCGAAAAGGATCAACTTGGGATTTGCCAGTAATGGACCGAAATCAATCATTGCCCCAATGCCTACGAATAGCAACAAGGGCATTGCCTCGGCAGCTTCGATTCCAAGATTAAACAACCAATCGAGGATACCTGGAACTTCACCGATACCATCCATCATCTGTGTGACGGCCCCAGAGAACGGGAGATTGACCAAAATGGCTCCAAACCCTATGGGAAGCAACAATGCGGGTTCAAGTTTCTTCGTGATTGCAAGATAAATTAGGAGACTCCCCACACCAAACATTACCAGTTGCTTCCAAGTAGTGGCGAGCAATCCTTCCAACAAGAAGTCCATAAGAACCTCCGGGAATAAAAGAATAGGGGAAGAAGTTGACTTCGCACCAGGGCAATGAAGCTCCCCCAACAATCGTAATGATAGAGGTCATACTCGCTCAGGTCAAATAAAAAGCAGACAACATCTTATTGAAACTTCAAATTGATGCTCGTATAGTGGATACATTATGAACAATCCAATCAAGCTAACCAACAAAGATATTCCTGCAGTATTGAAGTACATTTCTTCAGAACCGGAAATGAATCTGTTTATTGAAGGGGATATTCAGGCATACGGCTTGGAGAGTGAAGTAGCCACCCTCTATGCATTCGGTCAAGATTGGGACTGCCTATTATTACGGTATTATTCCAATTACATGATCACTAGCAATAAAGAGTCTTTTGACACCAAACCTGTTGCAGAGTACCTGAAAGACAAGAACATCCAATGCATCAGCGCAAAAGAGACGCTTCTTGAGCAGATGACTTCATATTATCCTGCTCTTACCTTGCAGGGCACCTACATGTGCAGATTGCAGAAAAAGGATTTTAAAGCAGTAAAAGCAGAAGGGATATCACCGAAACAATTGGATGCGAGCAATGCACAGGACATCATCGACCTGTACAAACAGATTGAAGAATTTGCCAAGCCCTATATCGAGCGCGAAGAGGAAAAACTCAAGCAGACTAAAGACAATTACGAAAAAGGGCTCCAAGGATACGGGAT
Organism: Spirochaetales bacterium; assembly: GCA_003247345.1. GTDB lineage: Bacteria > Spirochaetota > Spirochaetia > Sphaerochaetales > Sphaerochaetaceae > Sphaerochaeta. The sequence goes on along the minus strand of QJZS01000001.1, from coordinate 9,356 downwards.
ATTCGATGATAGTAAACTTATTTGCACTGGTTATACCACTGCCCAAACTACTACAGGGGCTATGATCGTAGGAGTAGCAACCCACCCTGACTATAGAAAAAAGGGGTACGCTTCCCTACTGATGCGCCATCTATGTGGAGAGTGTTTCAATACAGGACTTTCATTCCTCTGTCTCTTCTATGACAACCCAAGTGCCGGGGCTATCTATCACAGTCTTGGATTTGAGACCATCGGAAGATGGGGAATGTTGAAGTTCTGATTTACTAAAAATATCATTTCCTAATAAAAAGTAATCGTAACTGATTTAAGCAGATGAGTTACGATTACGGAATCATGTTTAGATACCAATTTTTCTTAAAAATTCGTTCCCAATTATAAAAATTCTTAGTTTAGTATTTCAATCTCTATAAGTTTGTTGCATACTATTTAGGAACCAAAAAGAAGGAAACGAAACTTTTATGAAACTAAATGAAAAGCTAATAAACCCACCAGCTCAAAATAGAACACTCCCCTTCTGGTCCTGGAATGACATTCTCGATCCTGAAGTTTTACGCTCACAAATCAAAGCCATGTCTAAAGCCAAGGTAGGCGGGTATTTCATGCATGCCCGTAGCGGTTTGAAAACCTCATATTTGGAAGAACCCTGGTTCGAAGCTATCCAAACAGGCCTTGAGGAAGGTAGAGAAGAAAACTTACTGCCATGGGTGTATGATGAGGAAGGTTGGCCAAGTGGATTTGCAGGGGGAAAAGTAACAGCACTAGGGGATGCATATCATGCACGAGGCCTAAGAATGCAACTTCATCCCAAGATAGAAGAAATCCAACAAACAAGTACATTGCTTGGTATATATGCGTACACCCACGATTTTAAACAAATCCACCTGTTGGAAAACATACCGGAAAATTTTGAAATCGAAGGGTACATCTCAATGACTCATTCAGTTTCGCCGTATTACATTGATATTTTGAATCCCATTACCACCAAAGCATTCCTTGAAGCAACCCATGAATCTTATGCAGCACGATTTGGGAATGAAATGCCTGAAGGCTTTTTCACTGATGAGCCCCGGCTATCTGAAGGACCAATCCCTTGGTCATACATCCTTCCCCAAGAATTTGAAAAAGATCATGAATATAGCCTTTTACCACAACTCCCTGCTCTCTATTTGCCATGTGAGGGATACGAAGCCGTTCGTACAGATTTTTGGGCAACCGTAAGCCGATTATTCGTCCACTCCTATATGGAGCAAATCTATGATTGGTGCGAACTTCATCACACAAAACTGACAGGGCATATGATGATGGAGGAAAGCTTATACAGCCAAATGACCGGTACCAGCGGCAGCATGCCTTTTTATGAGTTCTTTCATATGCCTGGTATCGATTCTCTTCGTCGCATGATTCATGATCCCAGAATGCCAAAACAGGTCAGCTCTGTTGCAGAACAATTTGGAAAACATCGAGTAATCTCTGAAAGTTATGCCCTTTCAGGTTGGGATCTGAATTTCGAGGAAATGCGCTGGATTGCCAATTGGCAGTTTGTGAATGGGGTAAACATTATCTGTCAGCATCTACAGGCCTACTCTCTCAAAGGATTTCGGAAGCGCGATTATCCACCATCACTGTTCATCCAGCAAAGCTGGTGGGATGAATATCATCGTTTCAACGATTACCTAGCTCGTTTGAGTACCTTGCTTATAGAAGGGAAAAAACAAGTTGAGGTATTACTTCTGCATCCCATGCATACTGGTTGGATCACCTACGACGGTACAAACAATGAAGAAATCCAAACATATGACGCTGCTTTTTCTGAAGCAACACAAAAACTCAGCGGCTTGCATATCGACTACCACCTAGGGGATGAAACCATTCTTGCTGAACATGCACAAATCAAAGAAGGGAAACTCATGGTCGGAGAATATTCGTATTCCCAAGTCATCCTTCCTCCATTGAAGAGCATCGATGCTTCCACAGCACATCTATTAATAGAATTTGTAAAACAAGGGGGATATCTCTATAGACTTGGGGATGCCCCAGAATTGATAGATGGTAGACCAAATTCAGATTTGTCAACATTGCTGGAAACATGCTTAAGACCTCTCACCAGCGATACCCAAATTATAGATCAAGTAAAGACCAGACTAAATAATCGCATCAGTATCTCAAAAGACGGAATAGAGGAACCCCTATTGCATTACTGTCTCCATGACCAAGAAGAAGCTCTCAGCTTATTTGTGGTCAACAACAGTAAATATGACAGGTTATCCAATATAAATATTGATCTTGGACAATCCTATCAAGTATCAATACTGGATTTGGAATCTAACGAAGAGACAATACTCAATTCTTCTACCCAATCTTTTACAGCTGATTTTGAAGCAATGGAAGGGAGAGTGTACCTGCTACGCCCGATCATCCCCAACATAAGCACGTCACCGATTGAAGGTAAGAATCAAATCTTGATAAGGCCAGATACCAACTGGAACATCAAACAGATGGATCAGAATATCCTAACCTTGGACTGCTGCAAGTACCGAGTGGATGGTAGTGATTGGCGGGAGAAAAAGGCTGTTATCAAGATAATGAAGGAACTGCTCGCTTTGCAGAGGTCTTGCTCATTTGAACTACGCTTTGATTTTACTGTGATAGACAGGCTTACAATCACAGCCCCTCTGTACCTTGTTATAGAAGAAAGCAAAAATTACGAAATTTCGGTTAATGGGAAGCCTGTATCCAAAGTAACCGGCTTTTATAAGGACCATAGTTTTGAAACTATTGATATTACCCCTGCCGTGATTGAGGGGGAGAATATCATTACGCTAACAGGCGTATTCAAGCAATCCGAGCACGTATATCGTACCCTCTTCGGTGGCCCTGTATATGAAACAGAGCTCAATAAACTTACCTACGATATGGAACTTGAAAGCATCTATATTTTAGGCAATTTCGGAGCCTACAGCACTACACCTTTCGCTAAACGAGAGAAAGAAGGAATGGAAACAGAAGGACCGTTTTTCATTACAAAAGCTCCTTGCACAGTAAACCATGGAAGTTTTACCGAACAAGGATTACTGTGCTTTGCGGGATCGCTGGAACTTGAACAAACGCTCGATATCAAGAGTGTTACAGACAAACAAGTATTGTTAGATTTAGGTTCTCCAAGACTACCTCTGCTACAACTTTGGGTAAATGATCAGATGGTAAAAACTTTCTTATGGGCACCATGGAAAGTAGATATATCACCCCATATCCATAAGGGATCGAACAAGGTCACACTCAAACTCTTTGCCAGTAACCGCAATATGCTTGGGCCGCATCATCATATCAACGGGGAAAATTACAGTGTGGGCCCACAAAGTTTCGAAGGTGTATTCAGTTGGCTTGAAAGACCTTCCGAAGCAGTTCCAATTGATCGAAGTCTCGCCTCCAAGAGCTATTGGTCGGACAGTTACACCTTTGTAAGGTTTGGGTTCTGATATGCTGAACAACCCTATACTCAAAGGATTCAAACCCGATCCATCAGTTTTAAGAGTTGACCAAACCTACTACATTGCAACATCCACCTTTGAATGGTTCCCTGCGATCAACCTTTTCCAATCCCAAGATCTTGCGCATTGGGAGCAATTACCCTCTCCGATCCAAGATGATCATGCACTGAATTTACGTGGTATAGATGCTTCATGTGGCATTTGGGCCCCAAACCTTGGGTATCATGAAGGTACCTTCTATTTGGTATGTACCGTGGTCGATACAAACCGAAGACGGTTCAAGGATCCAAGGAACTTCATCATTACCTCTCCGAACATACAAGGCCCTTGGTCAAATCCAATATTTCTCAACAATTCAGGCTGGGATCCATCCCTTTTCTTTGAAAAAGACGGAACTTGCTATCTTTTAAACATGCTCCTCGATTACAGACCAGAAAAAAACCGTTTCGCCGGAGTTGTAATGCAAGAACTTGAGCTTGGAACATTCAGTTTGAAGGGTCCAGTCCATTTTCTAAGTAAAGGCACGGAAGCCGGTTCTACAGAAGGACCCAACCTTTATAAGCGTGGGTCTTATTACTACCTTGTTCTAGCGGAAGGGGGCACTGAATTCAATCATCGTGTTTCAGTCATGAGGTCGACGTCCCTCTTTGGGCCATACGAAAGCAGTCCTCTCAATCCTCTCTTAACAAGTAAGCCTATGGATGCTCTACAGCGAGCCGGTCATGGTGCATTTGTCGAAACACCAGTGGGAAAGACGTATATGGTACACCTATGTTCTCGCTCTGTTGACCACAAATACTCAATCCTAGGCAGAGAAGCAGCGATACAAGAAATTGAGTGGACAGAGGATGAGTGGCCGACACTGGCTTCCCACCCCAATAGTTCACCTGCCGTAGAGGTCGCTTCGTTGGAGGATAATCAAGAACCTTTACAGACAATCAACCTGGATTTTTCACCATCTGCATGGGATGTCCGAATCAAAACCCTGAGAGAGGGAAAACAAACGTGTGCACTGGATACCCAAAGCCGTGATGGTTGGGTCCGAATCATTGGAGGCAACTCCCTTTCCTCAAAATACCGTCAACATTTACTAGCTATTCCCCAAGAAAGCTTTTCCTATCAGGCAACTACAAAGATGGAATTCCATCCTCGTTCTTTCCTGCACCTTGCTGGTTTATTCGCGTATTACAATGCTGATAACTATTACTATGCATGTATGAGTACTGATGATGAAGGTAAATACATTCTTTCTGTTTTGGAGATGGATAACAAAGAATTGAGACGTATTGAAGAACCTATAACCATTTTCCCAATGAATTCGGTGTACTTACGTGCTGAAGTACATACCAAGGATTTATTCTTTTCCTACAGCCTTGATGGAGAGTCCTTTCAATCTCTACATACCCAGCCTCTGAATATGTTTCACTTAAGTGATGAATATATCGAAGGGAATGGTTTTACAGGAGCCATGGTGGGCATTGGATGCCAAGACCTTGCAGGTGATGGCATCCATGCTGATTTTGCTTATCTTCGCTATCAAGAATTGTGAGAGGCGAACAAAGCAATTTTTGAGAAGAAATCATCAAGAATAAAACGGGGATCAATCCTTCGATAAACTCTAATTGGTCTATTTAATCCGGTATGGACATATTGCATGTCACTCCCTATCAAAGGAGCCTGTACCCAATCAAACTCATACCGATGTTCATACAGGATTAACCCAACGGCAGGAGAATCTCCAAGCACCCAACTTTCTCCTGTTCGGAAAGCACTCTTTCTTGGAATATCCTCTTGAGCATGCTCATTCAATTGATTGAACAAGTATGTACCGATTTCTCCTTTTCCTAAGACCTTTTCTTCCAATTCGGCAAATGAAACAGGAATCATTTCATACACATTCTTCGGCACTTGCCATACAGGAATCGGTGATGAAAATACCACATTCGCTGCATGTATATCGTTACCTAAATTAAATTCGATGCTTCCGTTGGGATAGGCTCCACCACCAATCCAAATTGCCGTAAGACGGTTGGCAATCCGTGGCTCCTGCAAATAAGCACTTGCAAGATCAGTAACAGGCCCTAAGAACAACACATACAGAGGACGCTCATCATCCTTCATCGCTTCCTTGATAATCAAGGATGCGCCTTCGCTTTCAACCACATCAGTTTTTGAAGTCATTGGATGTGTACCACCATGGTACAGCATCCCTTCTTTCGGGAAATGCATCTTATCAAAAATTGTCTCAAGTTCAGCATAACTCCGTTCCATGCTGTCTAGATGCCTATTAATACCGTAATGAGCAGCTATGAATCCAACATTTTCAAATTTTGGACTAAGGAGTGCATGCACAATTGCAAATTGATCATCCCCTTCGTTTTTTGCATCCGTGTTGGTAATAACCCGCACTACTTTTTCTTCAGGTACCTGAAATGAATATTTTGTATATCGCATAAGAACTCCTCATTAACCTTTTACAGCACCCTGGGTAAGACCAGCCACGAAATATTTCTGGAAATAACCGAAAATCACCAAAAGAGGCAACGTAACCAAACTCAAGCCGGCAGCATACTGACCCCATTCTACGCCCATTTCTGTTTTAAAATTCAATAGACCGACAGGCAGGGTCTTCAGATTCATTGAACTTGCTGTGGTAATCTGAGCCCACATGAGTTCGCCCCAGTTGCCGATGAATGTGAATACAACAACCGTAGCAACAGCTGGAGTGATCAGAGGAAGCACAATCTTGCGGAATGTAGTGAATTCAGAACATCCGTCGATACGTGCAGATTCTATCAAATCCATTGGAATGGTCTCAAAGTATTTCTTGAAAATGTACATGCTGAAAGGAATCTGCCAGGCAGTATAAGGCAGAATAAGAGCAGCGTAACTGGTCAACAAATGGACGGAAGCCATCATCTTATACAACGAGATGTAAATTGCAATACCAGGGATGAAATTGAAGGTCATGAAAATCATGATTATCAGTTCACTCTTCGGTAAGTTCATTCTTCCCAGAGCATATCCTCCCAATGTGGAAAGGATTGTAGTAAGAATAACGGAACATACCGTTACAATCACTGAGTTGAAGAAGTAATCCCCAAGGTGTCCTGTAGACCATGCAACACTGTAATTAGACCATACAGGCTCTTTGGGAAAGCCAAATAAATTGACAAAGAATTCACCAGTAGTTTTCAAAGAAGTAAAAAACAGAAATAAAATCGGGTAAGCCACAACCACGGCACAAAATATCAGGAGAGCATAGGAGAAGCCAACTAAAACTCTATTGGACTGAAGAATATTATGTTTAGAGCTCATAGCTTTCTCCTTTGATTAGTCTTTTGGTGACCAACATGCCTGCAAGTACAATGAGAACGAAAATTACAGACATTGCTGCACCGTATCCGTATTGGTTGAAGGAAAAAGCATTTTGCATAATCCACATAGGCATTACTACCGAAAATTTACCTGGTCCACCGTTGGTCAAAGCCAATACCGTATCATAAATTTTCAGTCCAGCCATAAGTGCGAAAATAGCACTAAGCTGAACAAAGCTCATAATCAGGGGAAGTATAATTTTTCTGAAAATCGTCCAGTCCCCTGCCCCTTCCAATCGTGCAGATTCCAATAAGGAAGTAGAAATTGCCTGCATTCCAGCAAAACAGAGAACCATAGTAAGGCCGACTTGCTTCCATGCGGATACAAACAAAATGCTGTTGAGAACAGTGCTTTTATTTGTAAGCCAAGCTGCTTGTAGGTTCTCCAAATGCAACAACTGGAGCAAGTGGTTCAAAATACCTATCTCAGGTTCATACACGAATGAAAAGATCAATGCAGTTATAACTGCAGGAATCATACTTGGAGAAAATAGAATCGTACGAAAAATTCCGCCGCTGCGTCTCCCTACATAGAGCAACAGCCATGCAAGCAACACCCCGACAACCACACTCACGATAGAGGAAAATACCCCTAAGTATACTGAATTCTTTATTGCCAAGAGAAAGTTGGCATCTGAAAAAGCGTTAGTATAGTTTTCCAGACCTGAAAACACCCTTGCAGTAAAGCCATTCCAATCTTGAAAGGATAGTATCAAATTGTCAAAAAATGGTATTACCGCAAAGAACAGATAAACCAGACTTGCTGGTAATAGAAATAAGAAGCCTTTGATCATATATGAACGCTTCATTGAACCATGTGAATTTATTGCCATAGGGTGTACTCCGAAAAACTACAAGAAGGAAGGCCTATCTTTTAAAGAAAAGGCCTTCCCTTGTCTGAAAAATCTTATTTACCCATTGCTTTCAAACGCAATGCTTCAAGTTTAGCAAGCGCGGAATCAATGGACTCTCCGGCACAAACAGCACCGATCAAATCGTTCTGCAAGTAGCTATTGATTTCAGGGGAAATATTCTGCATGTGACGATAGCTTACCACATTATCACCCGTAGTAGTGTTCATGAGATCCTGCATAAGCTTATTGTCAATCTTATCTTGCTTGGCCTTGATGGAAGGCAATCTTCCAGTAGCCATGGTTTCACTCTGGCCGGCTTCGCTGGTATAGAACTTCATGAAGCGGATTGCTTCTTCTTTATGTACAGCGTTGATAGGAACAAAGAGTGCGTTTGTGACAACATTTACTGCATAATATCCATCAGCTTTAACCAAGGGGAACTTTGCAACCCCAAGTTCAAATGGAGCATTCTTTTCATACAAGCCAACATTGGAACCAGCATCAAAGAGCATAGCAATCTTTCCCTGGTAGAAGGCAGCCTGAACCTGATCTTTGGTTGCAGTCAATGCACCTTCACCTGGATACCAATATCCCTTCTGGTATGCATCACGCAGCATTTCAAGAGCAGTTCTGAGGCCTGGAGCTTCGTTAGGGCCTGCGAAAGGAAGCTGGCCGCTAGCAGCTTTCTCAAGTACTCCATTATTAGCCATTACCTGATAAGCGAAAACCAAGAGCTGATGGTTCTGCCCAGACCAGTTACCAATTGCATAGATGCCTTTCTGCTTCAATACTTCAGCAACTTTTAGAAGATCATCCCATGTCTTGGGTACTTCAAGACCATTTTCTTTAAAGACGGTCTCATTCACAAACAAGGTTTCAATTACCGGCTGGTAGCTGATTGCATAGTACTTTCCATCAATCTTACCGGCATCGATATACTTGGGAACGAAGGTATTCATCCATTCGTTGTTATTGGCGGTTAGATACGGAGTAAGGTCTGTTGCCATTCCACTGGATACAAAGGCACTGATCTGACTGCCCCAGAAAAATGAGACATCTACAGGATTGTTACTTGCAATACCGGTTTTAATGATTTGCTCGGCATTGTCAAAATCAATAGGAACAATCTGAACCTTGATATCAGGGTTTTCCGCCTCGAATTTAGCAATGATATTATGGTTGTATGCACCATCAGATCCATAGAATTTAATGGTGGTAACCTGGTTTTCAGCTTTTGCTGTTTCTTGTGTTCCTGCAGCAAAACTAGTTGCAAGCGTAATCAAGAGCAGCGCAGATAAAAGCAACAAAAACTTTCTTTTCATTTGACACCTTCCTACATGTTTTTTCTTTTGTTTTCGTTTAATTGTTTTTAAACTCCAACATAGTGTATAACAGGGTTATTCAAAATGCAATCAAAAGTTTTCTATTTTTAATATCACTGGTTTAGTAATCAAATGCAAATAAACAGAAACTAGAACTTGTATAAAAACACTAATAGTAAATAGGCATCAATCTTTTGCATAAAAAAATAACCACAATTCAAAATAATCTGATATTTGCGGTTATTTTTCTCTATAACAAATCAAGTTAAAACCAAATCAGCAGATAATTACGTTGATACCTGCATTTTTGAGCCT
>QJZS01000013.1 GCA_003247345.1 Spirochaetales bacterium | reverse complement strand
TTGCTCTTCCACACTGCCAGACGATAGCATTGTAAAGACTTTCTCCGGTCGTCTTATCCCATGCAACAGCGGTTTCTCGCTGGTTGGAAATGGCAACCGCCTTGATCAGAGTAGGGTCAACCTTGCTTTTTTCAAGCAAATCTTGGGCTGCTTTGAACAGATTCTCTATGATCTCTTTGGGGTCATGTTCAACCCATCCCTGGTCATTGACAATCTGTTTATGTTTTACATCAGACCTATAGGTCAAGTTCCCATCTTGGTCAAACAAGAGTGCTTTTGTAGTTGAGGTACTTTGATCGAAAGAAAGGACGTATGCGCTGTCCATTATGCCTCCTATTTAGCCAAAAGCTCTTCTGCCGAAGCTGCAATACCTTTTGCATCAAGACCATAATAATCGAATAATTCCAAGCTGTTTCCGGTGATCAGGTACTCATCGGGGAGTCCAAGTGTTTTAACTTTCACCGGATGGTTTTCGCAAACGACCTGACTGACCGTAGCCCCAAGACCGCCGTTGATACTGTGCTCCTCAATCGAAACAATTGCTTTAGTCTCTTTTGCTGCCTTGATAATGGCTTCCTTGTCAAACGGTTTGAGTGTTGCCATATCAAGCACTCTAGCCTCAATGCCTTTTTCATGAAGCAACTTTGCAGCTTCCAAACTGTGGTACACCAATTCACCACAACTTACCAAGGTGATATCGGCCCCTTCTCGGAGTGTGTTTGCTTTTCCCAACGTAAATGGTTTTATACCCAACTCTTCGGTATAGATTTGAGGGATTTTCTCACGGCCAACACGGATGAAAAATGCTCCCTTCATGTCGGTGATGGTACGAACAACCTCTTCAGTCTGTGCTGCATCACTAGGAAGGATGACGGTAAGGTCAGGGAAGCACCGAAGTGCTGCGATGTCATGCAAGGTATGATGGCTGGCGCCCAGTGCCCCATAACTGACACCTCCGCTTACTCCCAGGATTTTTACATTCTGGTGGGAGTAGGCTACATCGACTTTCAGTTGTTCAAGGCTCCGTGCAGTAAGAAAACATGCAGGTGCACACACGAATGGTTTTTTCCCTACAACCGAAAGTCCTGCTGATATGCCAATCTCATTTTGCTCGGCGATACCGATCTCAATATATTGGTCGGGTAGGGCTTTTACATAGTTGTTCAGGGAGCAGGATCCTCTTGCATCACTGCTGATGACGATGATCGAGGGGTCATTCTTTGCCAATTCCAGAAGGGCAGTGGTATAAGCTTCTCTACAAGCACGTTTTTCAGACATTATCTAGCTCCTTCTCCATGGATTCAAATGTAAGCATAGCTTCTTCAAACAGGCTTTGATCCGGTACTCCATGGTGCCAGGCTGCAACATCTTCCATCTGCTTAACCCCTTTCCCTTTCGTGGTATTGGCAATTATCAAAGATGGCTTACCTTCAGTAAACGGAACAGCTTTCAGTGCAGATACGACCTGGTCCATATCGTTGCCCTCGATCACCTCTACGTGCCAACCGAAACTCTCGAAGCGTTGCTGCAAAGGTTCCTGACTCATTACCGTTTCCGTCGAACCGGAAATTTGGAGATGATTACGGTCAATGATAGCTACCAGATTATCCAGCTTGTAATGGCTGGCTGCCATTGCAGCTTCCCATACAGAACCTTCTGCAAGCTCGCCGTCTCCCATCAGGGTGAAAACACGATTGGTTTTTTTGTCTTTCTTCAATCCCAAGGCCATGCCGACCGAGATGGAAAGCCCATGCCCCAGAGCTCCTGTATTCATTTCGATACCGGGAAGTTTGTTGTTCGGGTGCCCGATCAAAAGACTCTTATACTGGCAGAACGTCTTGAGCAGGGCCTCGTCGAAGAAACCTCTTCGTGCCAATACTGCAAGATATCCTTCTACGCTGTGGCCTTTGGAAAGTACGAAATAATCACGTCCTTCCCAATCGGGATTGGCAGGATCAAGCTTGAGTATCTCAAAATAGAGTGCCGTGATGATGTCAGCGGAAGAGAGTGCTCCACCAGTATGTCCTGACTTTGCCTGATAAATCATGGAAAGTAAGGATTTTCTGGTTTCAACTGCTTGCTGTTTTAGTTCATGGATTGTCATTACTATCCTCTTTTATTGCATTGAGGGGACATCTTCCCCACGAAGGTATGCTTTCACATCCTCCTCGATTGGATCGTAAAAATCGGCCTTGATGCCAATATACTTACAAGTTTCATAGAGAATGGGCACGATGTTCTGATGAATGCCAACGCAGTGGTGGATGTAAGGACCGGTTACGACTTTATCCTCAAGTCTCTTGATGTTTTCCACTTCAATCCACAAGTAGGTACCCATTCCTTTTGGACCATCAGTGCCTTTTGCGTTTCCGAGTAGCAATGAGTATTCCCCGTTGTCACCGTCAAACCGGCAGAGGGTAAGGTTTCCGCCCTTAGCTTCGGCTGTCAGGCTTCCTGGATGATCGAAAGCAAGCGGATAGCCAAGAACTGGTTTTTCCTTTGCCACAGAAACAGGCCAAGGGCCGCAGTGTTGCAATAGTTCGCCATTGGGGATATCAGGGTGCCTGATGGTCCAGTCAGCGAAGAAAGAGCGACTCTTGTCCATACCTGCAGCCTCAACCATGAGAGCGGTGATGGCTCCATGGATATCCGTTTCACAAACCACAGGCACTCCTTCGTCATTAAGGAGGGAGTTTGCGGCACAAGGCATGATGCCAAGTTCCCCTTGTAGGGCATTCCAGCATTGGATGGCCACTGCATTACATCCGTATTTTTCACGTAGTTTTGCCATGGCAACCTTAAGAGCTGCGACAGTCTCGACTTGTTCTCCTGTTACCTTGACTTCCATTTTCTCCTGGATGTACTCAATTACACTCTGAACTTCTTCCTTGTGTTGCGTCTTGCATTGTTTGACGGTATCTACCAACTCAGGCATTGGGATCGGAGCAAGTTGCACATTGAACTTTTCAAGCAACTCGCCTTCATTGCACATGGTAGTCATGAAGTCGTAAGGGCGGGTGGAAATCTGAAGTACTCTGATTGAGCGGAAGGTTTTCACCGTATTGCAGACAGCAAGGAAATCCCTGATGCCACGCTCGAAAATAGGATCGGAGAGCCGGCAGTTGGTCATGTAGGTGAAGGGAACCCTAAAGCGTCTGAGCACTTTACCGGTAGCGAACAAGCCGCATTGTGTATCGCGAAGTCTCACGCCATTGGGTTCTGGGCGCTCATCAAGCGGTCCCCAAAGTAATACAGGAACACCCAGTTCCTTTGCCAGTTTGGCAGAAACATACTCTGTACCAAAGTTGCAATGGGGAAGGAAGAGACCGTCTACCTTCTCGGCTTTGAACTTCTCGGCGATTTTGGCCATATCCTTGTCATCATAGAGTAAGCCTTCTTCATTGATATCGGTGATATCTACAAACTCGATTCCAAGTTCAACCAATCGATCCCTGGTAAGATTGCGATATTTAATAGCATCCGGTGCACTGAAGATACTTCTGCGGGTAGGTGCGTACCCAAGCTTGATGGTAGGCATGAAATTCTCCTTTGTTAGGGAAATTATATCATGGATATCGTATGCCAACTTTCAGAGTTCGTCAATAAAATAATTTCGTTTGTTTTCTTTTTGGTTTCATTTATTTACATATATGCTATAATAAGAAGGAATAAATGATAGAAGCAATAAGTAGAAGTTCGCTAGTTGCATGCA